>NZ_JAZHFU010000010.1:0-143135 GCF_036541465.1 Bacillus sp. CFBP9009
TATTCTGCATTAATAATTCCTCCTTCCAATCAACCCTATCACAAATTTATGTTTAATATACTAACCATACTAACTAATGAACTAAACTGCCCCGTTAGTTCCATAAGAAAAAAGAGCTGCCAAAGCAACTCCCTTATTGAAGTAAAGCACCCGTTAGTTGAATAAGAACAATAATTATAAACTCATTAAATTCCCAGTAACGATTATTGCTAATGTTGCCCATACAAGAAAAAGGATTGCAGTAAGATGCGGGGATACTTCCTCTTTGATAGCTTTTATTAAATGTAAATATAAAACTATATCCAAAAATGAAAAATAAAATTACATCCAGAGCATGACTTTTTCCATTTTATTCAATTTTAAATACCCTTGTTTTAATTATCGAAACCAGGTTAGTTAACAAAGGGGCAAAATTATTTGACTTAATTATTGTTTGCGTATATATTATTTGCATGCGCAAGTAATTAAATAATATTTTTGTTGCTTGCGCAAACAACTAAAAAAGGAGACGATTTTTATGGCAACTTTACCAACGCCATTTACTATAAAAGGGTTAGAACTTAAAAACAGAATCGTGATGGCACCTATGTGTCAATATTCAGTAGATAAACAGGATGGTACGCCAAACAACTGGCACTTTGTTCATTATGTTTCAAGAGCAGTAGGTGGAACAGGACTTATCATCGTTGAAATGACAAGTGTTGATCCTGAGGGGCGTATTACAAATGGAGATTTAGGGTTGTGGTCAGACGAACAAATTCCTGCATATAAAAGAATTGTCAATGAAGTTCATAAATATGGAGCGAAAATTGGTATTCAAATTGCACATGCTGGTCGAAAAGCTGAAGATGCAACTCAACCAGTAGGGCCCTCAGAGATCGTAGTGGAACCTTTACCAGAAGAAAGCAAAAATGGAGAGTTAAAACCACCAAGAGCTCTGACAACAGAAGAAGTAAAAACAACAGTAGTTCAATTTAAGGAGGCTGCACGTCGAGCTGTTGAAGCTGGCTTTGACACAATTGAACTTCACGGTGCACATGGCTATCTAATGCATCAATTTCTATCACCGTCTATTAACAATCGCATTGATGAGTATGGTCAAGACCTATCTAGATTTGGAGTGGAAGTTGTTCAAGCTGTGCGCAGTGTTATGCCAAAGGACATGCCCCTTATTATGAGAATGTCAGCTATTGAATATATAGATGGCGGTTATAAGATTGAACATGCTATTGAAATGGCTAAAGAATTTAAAAAAGCCGGTGTCGATATGTTCCATATTTCAAGTGGTGGAGAAGGACCTCCAGGCGAATTAAAGCCAGCAAATCATCCGGGTTATCAAGTACCTTTTGCACGTGCATTCAAAGAAGCATTAAATATTCCCGTTATTGCAGTAGGTAACTTAAGTGACTCACAGGTAGCAGAAGCTACACTTGCAAATGGAGATGCAGACCTTATAGCTGTAGCTAGAGGAATGTTAAATGACCCATATTGGGGATTGCATGCTATAAAAGTAGTAGCTCGAACAGTAACACCACCTGTACAGTACGAGAGAGCAATTCGATAACGTTTTATAAAGCATTTCTTAAATAACTCTATAGTCTTGTTTCAAAATGTGTGCATGCGCTTTTAAAACAAGACTGATACTAATAAACATTAAACAAAGGAGATATTACAACATGACAAACATTACACGAGGCATTGACCATATTGGAGTAACAGTACCCGATATCGAAGAAGCTACAGTTTTCTTTAAAAAAGCTTTTGACGCTAAAATTGCTTATGATAATAAAAAATTAGAAGATGAACCTTTAGCCGGACCCGATGTAGAAAAAACATTAGGACTCAATAAAGGAACAAGAGTTGTCCATATGCGTATACTTTCTTTCGAAAATAGTGCTAGTATCGAACTATTTAAATTCGTAGATACTGATCAACGACAACCGTCTATTGCTTCTGATTACGGTGTTCAACATTTTGGCTTCTATGTGGATGAAATAAAAGAAGCTGCTAATCGTTTCGTTGAAGCAGGCGGAGAACTATTAAATGATCCTGGCGAATTGTTAGGTGATGTTGAAGATGGAACAGGACATTTTGTATATGGTCGTGCACCTTGGGGAATGTTAATCGAACTCATTAGCTATACACCAAATGGATTAGATTATCCAGAAGAGAGTGAAGCAAAACGTTTCACACCTTAATGGCTAATCTGGAGACTAGTCATATTTAAGATATAAAATAACAACTCAAAAGGCACATTTCTATAAATTAATATAGGAATGCGCTTTTTGTTCATTGAAATAGTAAGTTCTCTTTCTCTAAAAAATTATTTACTATATACTTTAAGTACAGATCGTAGAAGTTAATATATTATTTATAGGAAGGCGATTACTTTGAACACACAAAAAAACGTACTTAATCCTTGGGTTAATTTTTCAAAATACCACAACAGAATTTCAAATTCTCTTGACCATATACTTCAAGAGAATTATCAACTTGGTCTTAAAGAATTTTATTTAATGATGTTTTTATATGAGTCAGAAGAGAAGAAACTTCGACTTTCACAGCTCCAAAAAATGGTGGATCTAAGCCTGAGTGCTGTTTCAAGATTAGTTTCGAGATTAGAAAATCATAAATATAAGGCAGTAAAACGTTCTACTTTCGAAGGAGACAAACGAGGTTTTTATGTTGTACTTACTTCTGAGGGAGAAAAGCATATTGTTAAAATTATTGAAGAAGTAAATAAAACTCTTAATGAAGCGATGTCTGAAAAAGACATTAATAATTTACGTTTATTTACAGACTAAACAATTCTCAGTAGCAATCAGCTCTGTCGACCATAAAAGAGTTATGGGAGGACTATAATGATAATTTTTTTAATTATATTTGCATTATTAGCTGGCATGGCTTTACCTACTCAATTTAGTGTCAATGCTCAATTGAGATCTGTCGTACAATCCCCTATCATTGCCTCAACTATTTCTTTTATAGTTGGTGCAATTGTTTTGATTCTTATATCTCTGTTCGGAAAAGGCATGAGTGTAAATAAAGAATGGTTCGCAGCACCGTGGTGGGTATGGACCGGAGGCCTGTTAGGAGCTTTTTATGTAGTTGCATCTATTGTACTTATACCTCGTCTAGGAGCTACTGCTACAGTTGCTTATATTCTTGCAGGTCAGATGGTTGCTTCTACTTTAATTGACCATTTTGGATTAATAGGAGTGCATGTGCACTCTTTAAGTATTCCTAGAGCAATAGGAATACTTTTAATCATTTTTGGAGTTATTATCATTCAAAAATTTTAAAATACAAAATATAGAAGAAAATTGTTGTGAAATCGAGGTAGGAGCTCATGACAATGGCAGAAAATGATACAAATACATCAATATAGCAGCCTATATGGTTGCAAGAATATATTGATTCACCAGAAAGACAAATACATCTTTATAAAAAAACATTAAGAATTTTGATTTTTTCATATATCTTTGGGGGAGCAGGACTCGGAGCCGGTATAACAGTAGGAACGCTTCTTGCACAAGACATGCAAGGGACTGAAAATGCATCAGGGATTCCAACTGCCCTATTTACTTTAGGTTCTGCAGGAGCTGCCCTACTTATAGGCCGGTCTTCACAACGTTTTGGCAGTAGAGCAGGACTTGCAGGTGGGTTAGGTGCTATCGGTGTTATTATTGCAGCTTTAACCAACAGCATCGCACTTTAAATCAGAATTTTGTTGAACTATCCTGCCCCGTTAGTTCATTAAGAAAAGCCATTCATATTAAAAAATAGCGCCCGATTGCTGAACAAAAAAATCCTGCACATCAACACAGGACCTTTGATAAAACTTTTATATAAACGATCAGGCTTTATGTAGTAAACAACGTTCCATTTAGTGCTTTAACGTACCTAGTTGCAGATTTTTGAACTTGGTTATGGGCTTCTTCTTTAATTACTCGGTGAAAAGCGTCATATAACCGACCAAACTTAAATTCATTAACCCGATTTGCGATTCTTTCTACTGTTACACTGGGCATTGGGATGAAGTTTGGATAACTATACATAAAACTTACCCATTGGCGATCAGCAACGATCCGAATGATATCCCCAGTCAGTAATATTCCGTTCTGGCTGAATCCGTTTTTCCATTCTAAAACGGTGCCGCCTTTAAAATGTCCACCAATTCTCTGAAGTATGACACCTTGCTGTAATTCAAGCGATTCTCCAGACCAGAAAATGATTTTTTCGCTTGGCCTCGTTACCCAGTCTCTTTCATCTTCATGAATATAAATCGGAGCGTCAAAAGCTTCGGCCCATTCCACTTGACTAGAGAAATAGTGAGGGTGAGATAACGCTATAGCATCGATTCCACCTAAATCTTCAATTTGCGTAACCGTATCTTGATCAATATATGTAATACAGTCCCATAATAAATTAAAATTCTTATCTTTTATTAGATAAGCAGTTTGTCCGATTCCAAAATTCGGAATAGTATTTATGCTATATAACCCCTCTTCGTCAAGATTAATAGAATTTTTAAATATTCCATCTTTTTTCATCATTTCTAATGTTGTCCATGTTTGCCCTTTAGGACTAACATATTGTCTTTCTTCCCCGCAAATCAAACATTGATTAGGTACTTCTTTAGAGCCTTCATATTGGACTCCACATGTCTCACAAATATAATTAACCATAACCTTTTTCCCCCATATCTACAAAACCTTAACATTAATTATTATATATAAATAAGGTAAAATTTTTAAATTTAATGCTCAATTCCACTTCCTTTATGTTTGGGTTATATATAAAAAAATACAAATTCTTTAGTGGTCATTTATTCAACAATCTGGCCCAATTGTTGAACAACTCCATATGCACTCTTGAACTATCCTGCCGTTAGTTCTATAAGAAAAAGCCGCCTTAAAGACAGCTCCGATCTTCAGCTATAGCACCCGTTAGTTGATGAAGAATTAAAGTTTTTTGTATTTAATTCAAGAAAGGTTCATTGTCATTAATATTCGAGACTCGTTTGTCACAAAGCCGTTTTTTCTGAAAAACAACTCCGGCTTACCTTTGCCTCTCTCGGTTGATAAATATGCGGCATCGACTTTTCTCTGTTTAAGGATATTCCCTAAATATTTTAGTAAACTCGAACCAACCCCGTTTTGTTGGATATTATTTAGAACGCAGATTTCATTTATGTAAAAGTTCTTGCTATCAGCCCATTGCTCTTCATTTCCGACTAAAAAGCCAATCATTTGATTATTAGAATTAAAATAACCTATTCCTATATAGCCAGGGGTCTTACTTATATCTAACAATCGTTTGTAAGATGTTTGAAAAATCCAAGGTTCGTTCCAAGGATTAGAGCTAAAAACATTGGTGAAAATCTTTGATACTTCTTCTAAATCTTTTTCTGACAATACACGAATTGTATTCTGCATTAATAATTCCTCCTTCCAATCAACCCTATCACAAATTTATGTTTAATATACTAACCATACTAACTAATGAACTAAACTGCCCCGTTAGTGCCATAAGAAAAAGAACTGCCGAAGCAACCCCTTGTTAAAGTAAAGTGTTGTAATTCTTGTGCGAAAAGTGTTAGTTCACTAGAGATGATAGGATTCATAAAAAAACACCATCCTTTCTCGTAAACTTCTTACAATAAGCATAGCGTTTTTTCATTTTTGAAGGTATCGTTTTAACTTTGCTTGATGGGCATGTGAAGCTACCCTATCAAGTTTATCTTAGGTGATGTTTGACCATTTTTTTATATAAAGTAGTTCGGTGGATGCCGAGAATTTTAGCTGCCTTCGATTTGTTTCCGTCTACTTTCTGTAAGATGTTTAAAATAAGTTCACGTTCACGTTCTTCGTTCGCCACTTTTTCATTAACCAGCAAATTAGAGGTTGTTGAACTATTTCCTTGGTGAGGAGAACCTAATTGCTGATCTAATTCTAGCTCAGTAGTTATAAGAGGATTAATAGTATGAGTTGAGATTTGGCCTGTTTTTTCACTAGGATATTTACTATATTTATTTTTAGTCCTCATAAGATAGTCTGTAAGATGTGGTGGCAGATCTTCTAGTTGAATTCGTGCTTGATCTGAAAGAACAACTAAGCTTTCTAAAAGGTTTGCCATTTCCCGAACATTTCCAGGCCAATCATATTGAATGAAACTTTCCAAGACTTCTCGACTTAATTTAACGGGGGGGATTTGGTATTTGTTGTAACAATCTTCTAATAATTTCGATACTAAAATAGGAATATCTGTTTTTCTATTTTTAAGGGGAGGGATGTGCAAACGAATGATATTTAGACGATAGAATAAATCTTTTCGAAAGGTTCCCTTTTCAACCAACTGCTCTAATGGCTGGTTCGTTGCGGCAATAATACGTACGTTCACATGAATTTCATTAATGCCCCCAATCCTTTCAAATTTTTGTTCCTGCAAGATGCGGAGCAGTTTAGCTTGTAGATGAAGGGACATGTCTCCAATTTCATCCAAAAAAAGCGTTCCGTTATGAGCCAATTCAAATTTCCCTGGTTTTCCTCCCTTGCTTGCTCCTGTAAAAGCTCCATGGTTATACCCAAAAAGCTCAGATTCAAGCAACTCATCAGGAATAGCCGCACAGTTAATGGATATTAATGGACCATTTTTTACTGGACTTAAATTATGAATAGCTTTGGTAAACAACTCTTTTCCAACACCGCTTTCACCGATAATTAAAATCGTAGCCATTGTCTTTGCTGCTCGACGGGCTATTTTTTTAACTTCACCTATAGAGCTACTTTCACCGATGATTTTATCAAATGTAATCGTTTCTTCATCTTTCTTGGGATATTCAAGTGTAACCTGTTTATGACCCGATTTATCCTTAAGGGTCTGCATCCTATCAAAGACTTTAGAGAGCTCTGAAACTCCTTCGAAAACAAGCATTCCTATTGCACCAATCACTTTATCATTTCTCCATATCGGAATTACGCTAGCAATCATTTCTTGTCCCTGCAAAATGACCGCATTATTGCGTTCAGGAATTCCCGTTTCAAGAACAACTGGCAACCGGGTATTGTCAATTACTTCAGTACAATGCTTACCTATAACTTCTTCCTTCCTCTTTTGTACGAAACGGCTGTAGGAATTATTAAAAAGTTGGATTACGCCGTTTTGATCTACTACAGTTATACCTTCATAGGCTGTATCAAAACAAAGATCGTACATTTTTACTATTTGATCTAATGATTGTACTTTTTCGTTCAATACAAAGAATTGGTTTAGCAACCTTCTCGTTGAAGGGAAACGACCAATAAGACGTCCATTTCTATCTAATACTGGAATACGCGTTCCAAACTGAAAGGAAAGTTCGTTTATAGGATCGTCAGCATAGCAAGCAGGGAACTTCTTAATCATGATATTTTGAATTTCTTGTTCTAAAGGTGTGCCATCCATAAATGCTCTCATTATTATTGAGAAGGTGACAATCCCCTTTACTATACAATCTTCGTTAACCACTGCTATGTTATCTATTTCGTATTTCGACATGATATTAGCAGCTTTATAAATAGAGTCGTGAATTTGTAATAAATAAGACTCTTCTTCCATCCAATCTTCTACGATTCCGTCCTTAAAAATATTATAGGAGACGCTTTTATTATTTAAAACATTCATCAAGAATCACCTATCTTATATATAATTTTAAATTGAACGTGAATTTTGAATAATATTAATATTCAAAATAATACTAAAGGAAATTGTTGTCATTTGTCAACGAAGTTGTTCTTGTTTATCTACATAATTATCGATCGAGTGTCGCTTTTCGAAAACAGATATTTAAGAAACGGATGGGCACTTACAGGAGATTTGGCTTAATAACGAGTTGGCACAACTCTTGCATTATTTTATAACTGAAAGTCAATTTTTTATCAGGGGGTGCAGTATGAATTTCATTGGAGAATTACGTACGCCTAATATTGTATATTATGGAAATCTAAGCCTTTCTAAACTAGGCAAAGTGGCAAGTGATTTAGGTTCCAAAGCATTGTTAATCAGTGACAAGCCTATGAAGGATTTAGGTTATGTGGCTAGGGTTATTAGATATCTTCAAGGTGAGGGTGTTCACTCAATTACATATTTGGGAGTGGACTCAGAAACAAAAGATACTCATGTTGAAGAGGCTTTAACTCTTTTTAAAGAGAAGGAATGTGATTTAATTGTTGGCCTAGGCGGAGGAAGTTGCATTGATGCTGCTAAGGCGGTAGCTCTATTGGCTAGAAATGAAAGCGCATTAATTGAATATATGGGTGTGGAAAATGAGATTATAAATGATCCCGTTTCAGTAATAGCTATTCCAACAACAGCTGGAACAGGATCTGAGGTGACTGATGCCTTAGTTGTGACTGATACAATTAAAGATTTAAAAATGATGATTAAACAACCTAAAATAATGCCACAGGTAGCTATTGTTGACCCAAGTCTAACGCTTTCATCACCAAAAATGTTAACAGTTGCCACAGGGATTGATGCATTATGTCACGCTTTAGAAGCTTATATCTCACGTAAGTCTCATCCTTTAACTAATACACTAGCTTTATCATCTATCAAATTAATTATAGATAACATTCAACGTGTTTATGAAGATGGAAATGATTTAGAAGCAAGAACACAGATGGCTTTAGCTTCAATGCAAGCAGGCATTGCTTTTTCTAATTCATCCGTATGCCTTGTTCATGGGATGTCTCGGCCAATTGGTGCCTTGTATAAAGTACCTCATGGGATTTCGAATGCAATGCTTCTATCAACTGTGTTGGAATTTAGTGAAGGCAGCTGCGTTGAAAAACTAGCTCAAGTAGGTCGGACAATTATGGAGGGCATGGAGCAGCAAAGTGATGTGGTCGTGGCAAAAGAAACCGTATTATTCATTAAAAAACTATGTGTTGATTTAAATATTCCTAATCTTAAAGCATGGGGAATTAATGAAGAAGATTTTGAACAATCTTTAGAGAAAATGGCAACTGACGCATTAGCAAGCGGAAGTCCAGGAAATCACCCCCGAGTTCCTAGCAAAGAGGAAATTATTGATCTATATCGGGTCTCCTTTACTAATGACTATTCAACTATGAAACTACTCAAAAAATAATATTGAATTTGGAAAGGGGGGATTGGTTAATATGGCAATTAGTTTTTTAGGTTTAATAGTAGGTCTTGGACTACTCATGTATATGACCATTAAAGGGATAAACATCATTATTGCAGCTGTGTTGTGTTCTGTAGTTGTAAGTATCACAGGCAAGCTTAATCTAATGGAAGCGTTAACAACAGACTACATGGGGGGCTTCACTGGTTTCTTTGCTTCCTGGTTTTTAACATTTTTACTAGGGGCAATTTTTGGGAAAGTCATGGAAGATACAAAATCTGCAAATTCAATTGCAGATTGGGTTCAGCGTAGATTCGGAGCTAAGCGTGCAGTATTTGCTGTTGTAACCGCGTGTGCGCTTATGACGTATGGTGGTGTAAGCGTATTCATCGTTGCCTTTTCCGTATATCCTATTGCAGTTTCTTTGTTTAAAAGTGCTAATTTACCTCATCGTTTTATACCTGGTGCACTTGTCTTTGGATCCATCTCTTTCACTATGACATCGCCAGGGTCACCAGAAATACAAAATTTAATTCCTACTGAACATTTTGGTACGACTCCAACTGCTGGAGGTTGGGTGGGTGTGGTTATTGCTCTATTAATTATGGTTGGAGGTGGAATTCTCTTAGGAAGGATGGTTCAAAAAGCTGTAGATAGAGGAGAAACTTTTTCTATGGACCACATTGCTGAAGGTGCATCGAATGAGGTTGCTGCAACTCGGCTGGAAACAGAGGATGACCCGAATCGAGGAGTATCTGAAAAGGGCTTGCCTAATATAATTATTTCAATCATTCCTTTGATCTCTGTAGTAGCAGTCTTAAATATTGTTGCCAAGTATATCCCGACGGATCAAGCGGTTTTGGTTGCTTTATTTGCGGGAATTGTTGTGGGATGGGCGCTTATGTATAAAAATTCCATTGGCACTCATTGGAAAGCTCTTACTATAGGGGCAGAAAATGCACTTAATGCCATTGCTAATACATGTGCTGTGGTAGGATTTGGTGCAGTTGCAGCAAAAGTACCAGCATTTACTGCTATTGTGGATACGCTTACTAATATGCCTGGGCTAGAATATGCGGGTCTTGCTTTGGCTGTTACGACTATAGCCGCTATTACGGGATCAGCCTCTGGCGGTTTAGGAATCGCCTTACCTATACTTGCACCTATTTATCAAGCACAAGGTTTAGATCCAGGAGCTATGCATCGAATTTCATCCATTGCTTCCGGTGGACTAGATTCTTTACCACATAACGGATACGTCGTTACTACTATCAGAGCGGTATGTAAAGAGACACATCAACGAGCATATAAGCCAGTATTTGTTCTCAGTGTGGTCGTACCTACAGCAGCTTTAGCTTTAGCAGTTATCTTATATATGTATTTTTACTAGATGATACCTGAAGGAGAGATAGAGAGATGAGTTTAAAACATAGGATAGGGTTTATCGGATTAGGAAATATGGGGTTACCTATGGCAGAGAATTTGATTAGTCCCGAACATATAGTATACGGTTTTGACATTAATCCAACAGCCATTGTCAAATTTCAAGAAAATGGTGGACATGTATGTCAAAGTATTAAAGAAGTACTCCAAAATGCAGATGTGATTTTTATTAGTTTGCCTTCACCAGCTATTGTTGAAAAGACATTTTTCGAAGAAGGTATTATTAAGTATGGTGCTGATAATTTAATGATTATTGATACAAGTACAGTAACACCAGAATTAAACCGTAAAGTTTTTACTGCTTGCCAGAAAAATAACTTAAGATACTTAGGTTCTCCAGTAAGTGGCGGTGTTATTGGTGCCGTTAATGCAACCCTAACATTTATGGTTGGCGGACCTAAAGTATACTTTGATGAAGTACAGCCACTGCTAAATATTCTAGGAAAAAATCTGTTTCATGTTGGAGAAAATCCAGATAGTGGCACTGTGATTAAGTTAATCAATAATTTGATGATCGGCTTCTATACCCAAGCAGTTGGGGAAGCGCTAACTCTTGGTGAAAATATGGGCTTAGATCACGAGCGTATGTTTGAAATCCTAAATGTAAGTTATGGCCAAAGCAGAATATATGAAAGAAATTATAAGGAGTATATCGCCGAAAATAACTTTGAACCTGGCTTTACAACAAATCTGTTGTTAAAAGATTTAAAAATAGCTAAGCAAATGGCTGAGGAATGTGAAATTAAACTGCCAATTGGAGACCACTTGGTAGATTGGTATACGCAGGTAGCGAATGAAGGTTATGGAGAGAATGATATGTCTGCTGTTTACTTAATGACTAAGAAGCTAGCTGAAAAAGCAATACCAAAAAAATATTAATAAATTTGGAGGAATAAATAATATGACTATGATTAAAAGTGAATTTAATACGAAAACATTAACTCATTTTATTGGTGGAGAAATGAAACCTGGCAGAAGTGAACGCTTTGGAAAGGTATATAATCCTTCAACGGGTGAAGTAACGGCTTTTTGTCCATATGCTTCTGTAGAGGAAGTAAATGAAACAATTGAAGTGGCACATTCGGCTTTTGCAGCTTGGAAAAATACGTCTGTAGCAAAAAGAGTGGAAGTTATTCATCGCTTTAGAAGCCTTCTAATAGAAGAAACAGAACGACTGGCAAATATAATAGGTCTTGAAAGCGGCAAAACAATTTCTGATGCAAAAGGTGAAATTAGTAGAGGAATTGAATCGGTTGATTTGGCAATAAATGCTCCACATATGTTAAAAGGTGAATACTCTGTCAATGTTGGTGGAAATATCAACTCTTTTTCAATGAAACAGCCTCTAGGTGTGGTTGCAGCGATTTCTCCATTCAATTTTCCAGTAATGGTACCGCTCGCAATGACTTCTATGGCAGTTGTTTGTGGAAATGCAGTAATTTTAAAACCATCTGAACGTGTTCCGAACTCAGCTTTATTTATCTCGGAGCTATGGAAAAAAGCGGGTCTACCAGATGGGATTTGGAGTATCATTAACGGTGACAAAGAGGCAGTTGATGCATTACTTAAAAATCCAAAAGTATGTGCTATATCTTTTGTAGGTTCTACTAGGGTAGCTGAATATGTTTATCACGAAGGAAGCCGTAATAATAAGAGAGTAGCTTCTTTTGGTGGAGGAAAGAATCATATGATTATTATGCCGGATGCTGATTTAGATCAAGTTGTTACTGCCTTCCTAGGTGCAGCATTTGGTTCTGCATCCCAACGCTGTATGGCGATCTCAGCAGCTGTTCCGGTTGGTAAAGCAACAGCTGATGCATTTGTAGCAAAATTAAAAACTCGTGTACTAGAATTAAAAGTAGGGGCATATAATGACAAGAATGCAGACTTCGGAGCTGTAATTACACAAGAATCAAAGGATACTGTTATCAAGTACATTAATGAAAGTCTTGAAGAAGGTGCACAATTATATGTGGATGGCCGGAATCCTAAAATATGTGAAACGGAAAAAGGTTTTTATTTAGGACCAACGATTTTAGATCATGTTACTCCTGATATGAAAATTTATCGTGATGAGGTGTTCGGACCGGCACGTATTGTGGTACGCGTGAATAGCTTAAACGAAGCAATTGAATTAATTAATAATCACGAATATGGTAATGGGGTTACGATTTTTACAGAAAACGGACCTGCTGCAAGAAAGTTCTCAGAACAAATTGAAGTGGGAATGGTCGGTGTGAACGTACCGATTCCGATACCAGTCGGATACTACAACTTTGGAGGGTGGAAGCGTTCGAAATTCGGGGAAGGCCACATGTTTGGTCCAGACACCGTTCGCTTTTTTACAAAAACCAAAACGGTTTCAGAAAGATGGCCGGAATCCAAAGACAACGAAAATAAAGCGGAATTTTCTTTTCCAAGTAATCAATAACTAAATAATTTCATTACGTTGAGATAAGTCGAATTTTCATAGGGAAATGTAATTAACAAATGAAATATATTGAAATAAGCGCAAAACGCTTGGATGATTTTATGATTCCAAGCGTTTTTTGCTAATGAATTTATTAATTTATCTACGAAATTAAGGAACTCAAGATAATGGACAAAGAAAATTAGACATCTATCAAATAATTGCTACTGTGCTAAGTTGTTCTCCTTATCAAAGAGTGAAGTATATAGCAACATTCCCTTCTCTGTCCTTTTACCTGAGAATTTACTCTATGCTAAAAAGAGTCTTCCCCTTTGTGGCGTTTTATAAACGCGCTCTCCAGAGTTGCGTCCTATTATGTTCTTTTACCTGAGAGATTTGTTCCAAGGGTTTTTTTTGGAATTTGCTCCTTCGGTGGCTGTCTACATTGCACTCTCCCACAATCGTCATCCGTTATACATTTTTTAAACACTCTAAATAGACGATTATTTACATAAGTGCTTTTTATGATATCGCCTCTATATTTTCAGGAAACAAAGAAAAGATAAAACGGAGGAAAATCACTTTATATCAGCAAACGCTTTCAAATTTAACAGACTAATACTTCTTTATGAAGTTCTGCTCTTGATGATCGCTGATTGCATCCTGATTTTTCTCTTTTTCTTTTAAAATATAACTAAGCAAGTCTAATGAGAGGCGTGCTGCCACTTGTCCAGTTATTCCCGTATGATCGTAAGGAGTAGCTACTTCTACCATATCAAAACCGATTACTTCTCCTCTTTTTGCAATTCCATGGAGTAATTCGTTGACTTCATCATAAAGCAGGCCTCCAGGAGAAGGTGTGCCTGTCGCAGGGGCGATCGATGGGTCGAGGCCATCAATGTCCATGGTAATATAATATTTTTCACCTGCTGGAATAAGTTCCAGAACCTGTTCAAATCCCATCTTTCTCATTTGGCGGGGAGACAAGATGACACTTCCGTATTCTCTGGCAGCATCGACATCTTCTTTTTTACTGCTGCTGATTCCACGAATGCCCAATTGGAAAATCTTTTGAACATGATTCATTTCAGATAAGCGGCGTATGCAACTTCCATGTCCTACCCGCATTCCTGAACGGTGATCTGCCCAGTCTAAATGCGCATCAATCTGGATCACATGAAATGGCCCGAGTTCACCCAAGCCCTTTCCTACTGGAATTGTAATGGAATGATCTCCCCCTAAA
This sequence comes from Bacillus sp. CFBP9009, assembly GCF_036541465.1. NCBI lineage: Bacteria > Bacillati > Bacillota > Bacilli > Caryophanales > Bacillaceae > Bacillus > Bacillus sp. CFBP9009. The sequence continues at coordinate 14,227 of NZ_JAZHFU010000010.1, forward strand.
ACAACCGGCATTGCACCTTTTGAAACGATTTTTCGAATGGCTTCTTCCGTATTATCATGGGATTGCATCATATCCCCATGTACCATGTCTACATCGCCGCAATCAACAACTTTCCATTTCGGGCCAAGATACGTGATATCATTTTCAATATCATAGGCTCCATCTAACCCGAAACTATATAATGTAGAGCCTTCACGAATTCCTCTTGGACCCATTCTTGCGCCTGACTTCCATTGTGTTCCCATATCATTTGGAACTCCAATGACAGCTACATCTGCATCTAGCTGGTCTAGATCAGGACATACGGGATATTTCCCGAAAGTACAGATTCCGGTAAAAGGTAAATTAAGATGTTGTTTTTCATTATTCGACATATACTTTGCCTCCCACTTGTATTACGTTCTCGTTAATATATATGCAAGCTTCATGCCAACCTATAAAACTAGGCAAAACGGAATTGTGTAGTCACTAATGATTACCAGGAACCAACATATTTTCTGATTACTGGATTCTCCTTAGTAAACGCCACAGAGAAAGAGCGCGGGGAATATAATTCATATACAGTAAAATATTATTCTTGTCTTATTACTTTTTACTCGTAAAATAAACAAATAGGCTGACAGCTTTCTTTCTGTTAAAGCCCATCTCCAGAATTAATGTTTGAAAACAAAAATTTCTTCGATGTAAGCATTACTCACTCTCTTTTACTCATTTATCTCTACTTCTCCATTTTTAATGATCAAACCACTTGGTTGGCTCCACTTCTAAATTAATGTTGATTTGTTTTACCTCACTAAACTCATCTAACCCAAAAGTTCCTAACCCCCGACCAATCCCGCTCTGCTTATAGCCTCCCCACGGGGCTTCATTGTAGGCTAAATTATAGGCATTAATCCATGTAATCCCGGCTCTTATTTTCTTAATCACTTTTAAAGCCTTTGCACCGTCTTGGGAAAATACACCTGCCGCGAGGCCATATGGGGTATCATTAGCAAGCTGGATGGCTTCCGCTTCATCTTTAAACTTTTGTACAATCAGTACTGGCCCAAATATTTCTTCCTGAACAATTCTCATGTCCGGTTTGGTATCAACAAATATTGTCGGCTCAACAAAATAGCCCTTTTCAAGCCCATTGCTTGTGATACGCTTGCCGCCGCAGGCTAATGTCGCCCCTTCTTCTATGCCATGTTGAATATATTGGAGTACCTCTTTCATATGTGCTTCACTGACAAGGGCACCCATTTCTGTAGATGGTTGATCACCAGGGCCGACCCGGATCTTTTTCGCTTTCTCTATCAGTCTATCGATAAACTTGTCGTGAATGCTCTCTTCAAGCAGCAAACGCGATCCTGCATTACAAACTTGGCCGGCGTTGACAAAAATTCCATATAAAGCATAATCCACGGCCGTCTCAAAGTCTGCGTCGGCAAAAACGATGTTAGGTGACTTGCCGCCTAATTCGAGTGCAATGTTTTTAATATTTCCAGCTGCTTTTTGCATGACGTTTCTTCCTGTTGACGTGCTGCCAGTAAAGGAAACCATATCGACTTTATCGCTTTCAGCTAGTTCATTTCCTACTGTTCCCCCACCACCCATAACTAGGTTTGCAACGCCATCTGGTATGCCAACTTCTTTGATAATCTCGAACAATTTAGTGGTGGTAACCGGAGTTATCCCGGCTGGTTTAAACACGACCGTATTTCCTGCAGCAAGGGCAGGGGCTATTTTCCAAGCTCCCGTCAGTAAAGGAAAATTCCACGGAGCGATCAGTCCACATACCCCTACCGGCTCTCGAACAACCATAGCCTGTACAGGACCAGAAACAGGATACGTTTGGCCGTCAGGTTTAGTGACTAAGCCGGCATAATAACGAAAACAATCCGCTGCGTCAGCAATGTCAAACTCTGACTCTTTAAGAGGTTTTCCGGTATTGGCTGTTTCAAGTTGGCTAAGCTCAGATACATTTTCTTCAATTTTCTCTGCTATTTTAAATAAATAGGAAGCCCGTTCCGAAGCCGGTAAGTCCGACCAAATCCCGGAATCAAATGCGGTTCGTGCCGCATCAATGGCCATCTTGGCATCTTCTGCATTTCCGTTAGGAGCCTCTGCAATGATCTTGCCGTTTGCCGGATTTACAATATTTTTCTTCTGTTTACTTAAAGAATCCATCCACTCACCATTTATAAACATTTTCAACTTATGCAATTTGAAAAACCTCCAGTTCGTTATTCCTACTTTATAGCAATCTCATATCCATAAATAGCTAATTATGTACCCGCAGCAAGTGGGCATACGCATGTTTTCTGTAAACCATGGCGGCCGCCCAATTAAAACTCCCATTAAGCCGACCGCCGATTCAAAAATTCTAGATCAACATTAATCTAGTTAAATTTTTAAATTAATGTTGTGTTTTTCGCCTCATAAGTCTTTTGAAATAATTCCAAATAATCTGCAGGTGTCACTTTTCGTGAATTAGTCTGTGTACACAAATGAACGGATGCTCCTTCAGCAAGGAATGGGAAATCTTCAGGATTGATATTATTTAAATCTCGGAAATCAGGAATGCCAATTTTACGTGCAAGCTCTTTTAACAATACAACACCTTCATAGGCAGTTTCCTCTATTGTTTTACCTTCTTTATTTGCTCCAAGCTTTTCAGCTACAATCGCATGCTTTTCCGGGTTTGAAGGAATATTAAATTCAAAAACATGTGGAAGAAAGATAGAATTTGCTACCCCATGTGGAGTATCATAAAGACCTCCAAGTGGTTCAGCCATAGCATGTACAGCACCAAGATCCGCGTGATTAAATGCCATACCTGCAATTAAACTGGCTACAAGCATATTTTTCCTTGCTTCTAAGTTGTTCCCATTTTCTACAGCTAACGGAAGGTACTTAGCAATTAATTCAATTGCATAAAGACTGAGAGCATCTGAAATCGGTTCAGCAATATTGCTGGTATAAGCCTCTATAGCGTGTGTAAGTGCATCCATTCCGGTAGCAGCAGTAATAGATTTAGGCAGAGTTAGAGTTAATTCAGGATCCAAAATTGCTAGTTTCGGAGCCAGTCTAATGTCAAGTATAGCCTCTTTCTGTTTTGTAACTGTATCTGTAATGACAGAACCTGTTGTAACCTCACTTCCAGTACCTGAAGTTGTAGGAATACAAATAAGCGGAGTGATTTCTCTCTCTAGTAAATTAAAACCGTAACGATCTCTAAGCTCTCCTCCATGGGTTAAAAGTGTACCAATTGCTTTTGCTGTATCCATCGAACTTCCGCCGCCAAGACCTATCAAAAGATCTATTTCCTCATCTTTAAATTGTTGATAGGCTCTATGGCAATCTACATCTTTTGGATTAGGAGTAATTTCATCAAAAACAATATAATTGACACCTTCTTGGTCTAACGAATCGGTAACCTTTTGTAAAATTCCAGTTTGCGCCAGTCCTTTATCGGTAATTAGAAGTGCCTTTTTTCCTCCTAGCTCTTTTGCTCTTTTCCCAATATTTTTAACTTTTCCGTTCCCAAACTCTATAGAAGTAGGAAGATTGAAATTAAAATCCCAGATCATCATTAATGTCCCCTTTCAATTTTTCAAACAGTGTAATAGTACAGTGACTCACTCTCTTTTACTCTTTTACTCCTTTACTCTTTTACTCTTTTACTCTTTTATATCTACTTCTCCATTTTTAATGATCAAACCACTTGGTTGGCTCCACTTCTAAATTAATGTTGATTTGTTTTACCTCACTAAACTCATCCAAACCAAAAGTTCCTAACCCACGGCCAATTCCGCTCTGTTTGTAGCCTCCCCACGGTGCTTCATTGTAGGCTAGATTATAAGCATTAATCCACGTAATTCCGGCTCTTATTTTCTTAGTCACTCTTAAAGCCTTCGCGCCGTCTTGTGAAAATACACCTGCTGCGAGGCCGTATGGAGTATCATTGGCAAGTTGGATGGCTTCCGCTTCATCTTTAAATTTTTGCACGGTAAGTACTGGCCCGAATATTTCTTCCTGAACAATGCTCATGTCCGGTTTGGTATCAACAAATATCGTCGGCTCAACAAAATAGCCCATTTCAAGTCCATTGCTTGTGATACGCTTGCCGCCGCAGGCTAATGTCGCCCCTTCCTCTATGCCAAGTTGAATATATTGGAGTACCTTATTCATATGTGCTTCACTGACAAGGGCACCCATTTGTGTAGACGGTTGATCACCAGGGCCGACCCGGATCTTTTTCGCTTTCTCTATCAGTCTATCGATAAACTTGTCGTGAATGCTCTCTTCCAGCAGCAAACGTGATCCTGCATTACAAATTTGGCCGGCGTTGACAAAAATACCATATAAAGCATAATCCACGGCTGTCTCAAAGTCTGCGTCGGCAAAAACGATGTTAGGTGACTTGCCGCCTAATTCGAGTGCAATGTTTTTAATATTTCCAGCTGCTGCTTTCATGATGCTTCTGCCTGTCGATGTACTGCCAGTGAACGAAACCATATCAACTTTATCGCTTTCCGCTAGTTCATTTCCTACTATTGCACCACCACCCATAACTAGATTTGCAACGCCATCTGGTATGCCAATTTCTTCGATAATCTCAAATAATTTAGTAGTCGTAATCGGAGTGACCTCGGATGTTTTAAATACAATCGTATTTCCTGCAGCAAGGGCAGGGGCTATTTTCCAAGCTCCCGTCAGTAAAGGAAAATTCCACGGAGCGATCAGTCCACATACCCCTACCGGCTCTCGAACAACCATGGCCTGTACAGGACCTGAAACAGGATACGTTTGGCCGTCCGGTTTAGTGACTAAACCGGCATAATAACGAAAACAATCCGCTGCATCCGCAATGTCAAACTCTGCTTCTTTAAGAGGTTTTCCGGTATTGGCTGTTTCAAGTTGGCTAAGCTCAGATGCATGTTCTTCAATTTTCTCTGCTATTTTAAATAAATAGGAAGCCCGTTCCGAAGCCGGCAGGTCTGACCAAATCCCGGAATCAAATGCGGTTCGTGCCGCATCAATGGCCATCCGGGCATCTTCTGCATTTCCGCTGGGAGCCTCTGCAATAATCTTGCCGTTTGCGGGGTTTACAACATTAGTCTTCTGTTTACTTAAAGAATCCATCCACTCACCGTTTATAAACTTTTTCAGCTTCAACAATTTGAAAAAACCTCCTGTTCGTTATTCTTACTTTAACGATCTCGCTTTAAAAATAGGTAGCGCTTTCATTTTTCTTTATTTTCAAAATATTAGCACCTCCTTTAGTTACATATACTTACTTCAGTGTAAAAAACGGATTAAAAGTCTTCTACCTTTTGGGAAAGAACTTTTTCATTCATATCTTCTACCTCTTGAGGAATGATCTCTTCATCAAAATTAAACTCAGGAAGAGGCTTGCGAAAAAATTTTGTCATATTAAGAAGATATGCTAAGCCACATACCACCCAAATGCCTCCAAGGATCAATGCCTCCATTTCTAGATGTGACCATAACCACATAGTAAATGCTGCACCCATGAGCGGTAAAAATAAATAACTTATGCAGTCGTTAAAAGAACGTTTCTGATTTCTTATAAAATAATGGGCGATGACAGATAGATTAACAGATGTAAAAGCAATGAGCCCTCCAAAATTGATAAACTTGATGACTTGCTCCAGAGTTAACACGACACCTAGTAAAGAAATTATACCTATCACGATAATACCGTGTGACGGTGTTTTAAATTTGGGATGAATATAATCAAATTGCTTAGGCAATACAGAATCCCGGCCCATTGCATATAACACACGTGATGCGCTCGTAATTGAAGCAACGCCTGAAGAAAAGTTACCAATAATTACTGCAGTAATAAATAATGATTTGAATAGGTTTCCTCCAACTAGTATAGCGATTTCCATGGCTGCTGAATCAGTGTTTTCAAATGAAAAGCCCGGATAGACCAATTGTGCTAAGTAGGAAGAGCCAATATACAAAACTCCTATAAACAGCAACATTATGATAATAGCTCTTGGGATGGTTTTTTCAGGATTGATTGTTTCCTCTGACAAGGTAGTAAGTGAGTCAAATCCAAGAAAACTAAAACAAAGAATTGAAGATCCTGCTAAGATTACTGAAACGGGAACCTCTGAATTGAATAATGGTTTAATCGAGAAAAGAGTGCCTGTCCCTACTCCATCTAATAAATTTTTGACGGTTAATATCCAGAAAAAACAAACGAAAATGATTTGAGCAATAACGAAAATTTTACTTGCGGATGCTGATGTCTTTACCCCTAGTATGCTCGGTACAACTATGATAGTAGTTAAAAGAATAATCCACACATAATGTGGAATCCCTGGAAACACTGCACTTAAAAAGACAGTGGACATCAAACACGTCACCATAGGTGTTAACATATAATCAAGCATAATTGTCCAACCAACAATAAACCCAACTTTAGGATTAATAGATTTTTGAGTAAATGTATAAGCTGAACCTGAGATAGGGTATGCCTTTGCCATCTTTCCATAGCTGAGCGCTGTAAAAAATATTGCTAGAAATGCAATACTATACGCACCCGTAATTACACCATGTGAGGTTACGGCAGCTATTCCATAGGTATTAAAAAATACCATGGGGTTATTCCAAGCAATCCCTAAAAAAACAACCTGTGACAAAGTAAGTGTTCTAGCAAGTTTTTTCCGTTTCATAATCAGCTCCCTCACATTTATAAAGAATACTCAGAAGATTTAAATTATTGTGTATTTTGATTATAAAGGTTGTTGTTACACAAAGGTCAACACATGTATTATATTTTTTAAGGGGGCGATTAAACTGAAAGAAAAATTAACTATTGGTGAGATGGCAAAGTTACGAGGGATGACTACGGAGACCTTGCGCCACTATGATCGGATTGACTTATTCAAGCCGCAATATATCGATCCAAACTCGGGGTATCGCTTCTATTCTATTTTCCAGTACGAGGTTTTAGGAACCATTAAAGAGTTACGGCAACTTGGAATGAGTACGGACGAAATAAAGGATTATTTCAATGAACGCAATTTTAGTAAGTCTTTGGACATTCTTAAAGCAAAGCACGAAGATCTTGTTTCAAAGCTGAACGAATTAACTGACTTGGAGGAAAATATCCGGGAAAAAATTGTATATTTGGATCTCGTAGCAAGAGAAAAGGAACTTCAAACGGTTATGTTTCGTGAAATAGGACGCAGGAAGTTAATTACATTGAATGAAAAAATCAATAATAATTTGGAACTCTGTTATGGTGTTATAAGACTAGAAAATATGCTTGCTGAGAAGACACCGATTCTGGCCAGTAACAGACTAGGCATTCTCATCCAGGAAGCGGATCTTAGAACTAAACGTTTTGAAGAACCATCAGTCATTTTTGTTGTGGCAAAAAGTAAAGAAAAAATACCAAAACAGTACCAACGGATTGTTCCGGCTGGGTTATTTGCGTGTATCCGTTATAACGGAGAATTACTATGGAACCGAAGCGAAAGCTTGAGTAAAATATTTGATTATCTTGATGAAGGTGGTTATCAAATTACCGGCGATGCGCTGCAAATTATGCATGTTGATATTACGATCACAGATAAACCAAACGAGATTACCTTTGAAATTCAAGTTCCCGTTCAAAAGGTCTGACCTATTTGCGCAGGACAAATGTTTATGTGTATGGTTTAGACGAAAGATATCGGAGAAGTTTTGATATGGAATTGAACTAGCTAATGGCTAGTTCTTTTTTCAGAAGGGATGCCAACGAAAAACCAATTAAATGGGAATCTTCACTCTTCGCGTTGTAAAATAGCTCCTTGAATGGGAGGCTAAATATATTGTTTTCAACAGTATATCACCTTGTTCAACTAACTCACCCCTTTAGCTCCATAAGAAAAAAGAGCTGCCAAAGCAACCCCTATTCTTGAACTAACACCCGTTAGTTCATTAAGAGTTGAGTTAATAAATATATTTAAAAGTCTCATTTTTTTCCATACTTGATAACAGTTTTAAATTCTTCTCCACCATTTTTATCCTTTAACAAAGCATCCATCTTATCATCTTTAATACTGTAATGTCTCTTATTCAGAAAGCCTACACTTCGGATTGTTTGATGGTCTAAAATTGGTGATAAGTCACCATCTAACACATTAGTATCAACAAACCTGAAGTCAATTAGGTTAGGAAATTGATTTAAAAATTTCAAATTATCAAGATTACCGCAAGAATTAAGGCACAGAACCCGAAGATTTTTCAGAGAGAATAATTCTTCATTTGGTACAAATTTCTTTGATTGATTAATATGTAAATGTTCTAGCGTATTGGCTAATCCAGAAAAAACAAAGTCATTTTGTAATTTAGTACAATAATGTAATTCTAAACGCTATAATTTATTCATTTTTTCTATCCCAAGGAAATCTTGTATATTGGACCAGTTTAATTCTAGATAGAGGAGATTTTCAGGAATACCAACAAAGTTGCCCAGCTTATTCTTTTTATGATGCCAAAGAGTTAAATACTCAATGTTTTCAAGCTCCATCTCATTAAACTTATCTTCTTTTAAGCTTAAGTAAGACTGAAGATTATCTGGTATTTGTTCAAACCAAATCGTATTATTTCTCCAGTTATCCATTATGAACCTCCCCTATATTCGCCATCATCATTTCTTTTATCTTATCATTAGAACTTATTAATCTAAACTGCCCCGTTAGTGCCATAAGAAAAGAGCTGCCTTAAAAGACAGCTCTGATCTTCAGTTAACGGAACCGTTAGGTCAATAACAAAGCTTACCACTATGGTTGATGAGGTGTATTTTTATTTTTATTTTTATTTTTATTTTGGTTTTATTCTCCCCTTACATATTCAGGATTAAATTCGAATGGCATAATATCTGTTTTTTTGTAAGTGACGGGTTTTTCATTCGGCATCGTTATAGTAATTTCAGTTTTTTCCTTGTTCATTTCTAACGTTAGAAATGAAGTCCTATTTGAATCTTCACTATAAATTATAGCAGTTAGCTTATTTCCAGTTGATTCGGTTAACTGTATATGCTTTACGACTTTCTCTTTTCCCTTTTTCGGAATTTTTTGCAGTATATACTTAGCAGATCCTTTGATGTCGCTGCTACCATTAATCATTATGTAATATTCACCATTTGTCCAACCGCCCGTCATATGATACCTTGGTGCATCGTAAGAAGGCTCTGGGGGGGAATCTTGAACCTCGTTTTGTTGAGGAGTATCAACTAATTCATTTTTAAAGTCTAGTTCATTGTCACAAGCAGCAAGAATTCCTATAACCAGGAGTCCTACAGTGACTTTTTTAAAATTAAACAAAGGTATGTCCTCCTAAAAGATGAATGTAAATTTCAAATGATTAAATTATCCACCCTAACATTGAGTGTTGAAGACAATATCCCAAATATAATACCATAATAAACCAATTCCTTATACAACTATCCTGCCCCGTTAGTTCTATAAGAGGTAGCATCAGGAAATGGTATAGATTAACGATTAAGTAAACTGAATGAATAAAAGTTTTTGAGATGCATTAAAAATATTCTTGTTAAAGTCACAAAACTGAAGGTTTCACTGAGTTTAAACTTTCAGATGTAAACCCAGTGGCAATAGATCTATGGAACTACCAAGCAAAATATTTGAATAATCTGAAAACTTTAAGTATAATAAAAAAAAGGTCAAGGAGTTGGTTTCCTATGGAAAGGAATTTGGTTAATACGCCACCACAACCTGAAGTAAACGCCAAGGACTCTGAATTTGCTGAAATGGTGTTAAACAACGCCCTTCTTAATTTCCGAAAAGAGCAAATCCGAAAAGAGATTGACCAATCATTACAGGACCGAAACAAAGAAGAATTCCTACGATTAACTGGGGAATTGAAAAATATTTCTTAAAATATTGTATTATATATCGAGATGATTTTGAAATGAACTTAACATAATCATTGATTATCGGCATTGAAAAAGGATCTTCAAACGAAGATCCTTTTTAGCTGCTTGTTCAATTAAAACGCCCGATTGCGGAAGAACAAAATAATGATAATAATTGCTGCCTTTAGCTTAATGAACTAACGCACTCGTTAGTTCATTAAGAAAAACGATTCTTATTAAAGAATCGCGCCCTTTAATGGTTTATAAACTCTATAATTACCAGACAGGTCTTAACCTCGATGATAGTTTATCTTCATTTTCTTCATAAACTAATTTTGTTAAATCTTCTTTGAGCATTTGCAGGCGTTCAGCACCTATGTTTTCAATCCAACGTTGCTCAATCTCAGTTAGTATTTTCTCTTTTGCTTTCACTACTAACCAACCTCGTTCTGTCAAAACAATAATTTTCCCTCTCTTATCAGTGGGATGAGCTTTGCGCATTACATAGCCACTTTTCTCAAGATAATCCACCATTTTACTCACAGCTTGCTTTGTAATTCCTAAATATTCGGCTAGTTCTATACCTGTTGCTCCATTGGGAGTGATGCATTTAAACATAAAACCATGTGCAGGTCTAATATCTCCAAATCCCAATTCACTCAATCTGTCATGTAATTCATTAATTAATGTACTAAAGGATAATGATAAAAGTGATGTAAGATCCAATTCACTAAATACTTCATGATTCATAAATAAAACCTCCTTAAATAAAGTCAATTAGGTTGACTTTATTTGAAATCCATTGTACTATACACCATGTAGTCAATCAAGTTGACTATAGTTCAATTATAAAAGAAATAGGATTCACCTAAACAAAATTAATACATTATGGAGGGTTCTCATGGCTAACATCGTTAAAATTAGAGGAAGTGTATTTGCACCGTATGCTTGGTTGGAACCTATTAAAGATCCTGCAACAGAAAAGATATTCGAATACACTGGTGATGCACGTGAATTTACACCAAACGCTGTAAACACTATGCGGTCAAGATTAGAGCAAGAAGTGATTATTGATTTTTATAAAAAAGAAATTGCCACCTATACAAATGCTTGTACCGTAACTGTAAAAGTTACAAATCCAGATGGTTCTATTGATTATAAAAAAGGAAAAACAAGTACAGAAAATATTGTATGTATTAATGTTATTTGGGGCACTGATGAAGTTTCTTTTGAAATGAGGGCAAGTGCAAGCAACCCTTTAAATGCAGCAGCACCTGCGGCTGATTATTTATTAACTATACATGTTAACAAGAGTGGTGTTGCACAAATTGAAGGTGCACATGATGGGTTCCCCTGCTATGAATTTTATAAACAAACAGATTTTGGTCCATTTGAATTAATATATACACATGATTTCAGAAAAACTGGTGACACTCCAGCAGCGCTAGCTGGGGAAATGGAATACAGTTTTAAAACGACAATCTAGATATAAATACTAAGTAGAAGTTTACAAGCAGCAAATATTAAAGGAAAAGCAATAATTTATACGAAAGAAAATGCGATCTGCTTTGCTCAATGACTCAATATTATTATCCATAAAATTAAAAATCATAGAGGTATGTCTCATGACTAATATCGTTAAAGTTAGAGCAAGTGTATTTATTCCAATGTCTTGGACTGAACCTAAGAAGGATACTCAAACAGGAAACGTGATTCAATTCGAAGGTGACTCACGTGAATTTACACCATATGCTGTAAACGCTATGCGTTCCAGAATTGAACAAGAAGTAGTGGTAGATTTTCATAAAAAAGAAATCTTCACATATGCGAATACTGGCATAACAACAGAAAAAATCACAACTCCTGATGGTTCCGTTAATAAAAAAACAGGAAAAGCTAGTACGGAAGGTATTTTGTGCACTGATGTTGTATGGAGATCAGATGACGTCAAATTTCAAATGAGTGCTAGTGCTAGCAACCCATTAAATGTATATGCACCTCCCGTTGATTATCTATTAACTGTACATGTCAAAAAAGATGGTACTATCGATATTCAAGGTGCACATGACGGATTCCCTTGTTATGAATTTTATAAGCAAGTAAACTTTGGTCCGTTTGAAAAGATTCATACACATGACTTCAGAGAAACTGGTGATACAGCTGAAGCTCTAGGTGGAGACATGGAATATAGTTTTAAAAAGATAATGTAAAGACAATAGGATTCCCTTTTTAGTGAATAAATATATAACAACATAAGAGTGAGTAACAGGAGGAAAATAGAATGACAACAGTATTATTTGTAAAAGCAAACAATCGCCCCGCAAACCAGGCGGTGAGTGTGAAATTATATGAGGCTTTTTTAGCAAGCTATAAAGAAGCACATCCAAATGATACAGTGGTAGAACTTGATTTATACAAGGAAGAATTACCATATGTAGGAGTAGATATGATTGACGGTACATTTAAGGCTAGTAGAGGACTTGATTTAACAGCAGAAGAAGCAAAAGCAGTAACTGTTGCTGATAAATATTTAGAACAATTCCTTGCAGCTGATAAAGTTGTGTTTGGATTCCCATTATGGAACTTAACAATTCCAGCTGTACTACACACATATATTGATTATTTAAACCGCGCGGGCAAAACATTTAAATATACGCCAGAAGGTCCGGTAGGTCTTGTTGGAAATAAGAAAATTGCATTATTAAATGCAAGTGGCGGTGTGTATTCTAAAGGACCAGCAGCTGAAGTAGAAATGGCTGTTAAATATGTAGCAAGTATGATGGGCTTTTTCGGTGTAAAAGATATAGAGAAAATAGTGATTGAAGGTCACAACCAATTCGCAGATAAAGCAGAAGAAATTATTGCTGCAGGGCTTGAAAAAGCTGTTAAAGTAGCAAGTACGTTCTAATTAATAAAAAACTTGTCACTCAATATAGCAGTACCAACACTTTTATAGTGGTGGTACTGCTTTTTTTATTTGCTTATCTTGCTACTTTGAGAGGAGTTAGAACCCAATTGATGTAATAATTCCATTTTAATCTTATAAAACGATAGAAAGAAGGATTACATTACAATGAAAAGTTGATGGACAAAATATATATAAACTTGATTTCCTTATTCAACTAAACTGCCCCGATAGTTGCATAAAGAAAAAGCTGCCTTAAAGACAGCTCCGATTTTCAGCTAACGCACCCGTTACTTTAAGTACTGCCTGTATTTTTTCTTCTAAAGAAAATCTCGCCATAAAAACTGCACCTCCAATGCTATTGCATAAGACAGAGCAAACTTTTGAGGACGTGATTTCATAACTGAGCTCAAGGTATAGGTTTATTTAAATGAACCGAATATTTCTGCTGCCAATTTACGTCCTGTCGGAGTGGCAGCTAGACCGCCCTCTGCCGTTTCACGTAGTGCAACTGGCATGGTCAAGCCAATTTTATACATGGCATCGATAACTTCGTCACATGGAATGCGGCTCGTAATGCCTGCAAGTGCCATATCAGCTGCCGTTATCGCGTTAGATGCCCCCATTGCGTTACGTTTCACACAAGGAACTTCAACCAAACCTGCCACTGGATCACAAACCAATCCAAGCATATTTTTCAATGTGATTGCCATCGCTTCTGCGGCTTGACTTGGTGTACCGCCGGCCAGTTCTACAATCGCAGCTGCCGCCATTCCACTTGCTGAACCCACTTCTGCTTGGCAGCCTCCAGCTGCTCCAGAAATGGAAGCGTTGTTTGCTACCACGAATCCGAAGGCAGCGGAAGTGAAAAGAAAATCAATCATCTCCGCCCGGGTCGGGTTTAGTTTTTCTTTTACGGCAAATAACGTACCGGGAACCACGCCAGCAGAACCGGCAGTTGGTGTGGCACATATCATCCCCATTGCTGCATTCACTTCGTTCGTCGCAACAGCTTTACTGACGGCATCCAATAATAAATTGCCTGCGAGCGCCTTGCCCGTCTTGATATAATTTTGTAAAAGAACGGCATCTCCGCCCGTTAGGCCTGTAACGGATTGCACTCCTTTCAGACCTCTTTCCACCGCTTGTTCCATCACAGTCAAATTCCTGTCCATCTTTTCGATGATCTGTTCTCTCGACAAACTTAAGAACTCCATTTCTTGTAAAATCATGATTTCCGCGATTTTTACATTTTTACTTTCAGCAAGTTCAACCAACTCTGCTACATTTCGGAACATGTTTTTACCTCCATATCTATGCCCACACTTTTAATGATTATCATTCAACCATCCTTATGACTTGCGACACGTTTTCCAATCCTTCAATTTCCTTCATGACATCGCCCTTGATTTTCTGATCGACTTCAATCACCATAAGGGCCATTTGACCTTTTTCTTTTCGTGAAACTTCCATATGTCCAACGTTAATCTCATGATTAGCCAATACTGTCGAAACGGAAGATATGATTCCAAACACATCGTTATGCACGACTAAAATGGCTGGGTTTTCACCTGACAATTTAAGCTTGAACGTATTCAACTCCGTTATTTCTATCGTTCCGCCGCCAATCGAGATCCCAACAAGTTCCAATTCTTTATCTTCGTCGAACAGTCTGATTTTGACTGTATTAGGATGATCCGTCACAGTATCCTCGATTGTAAAGGAAACTTCCATACCGGCTTCTTCCGCTATCGTTAAAGAGGCAGGGATTCGTTCATCATCCGTATCGAAATCCAATATCCCGCCTACGACAGCAACATCCGTACCGTGTCCCCTGTATGTTTTTGCAAAAGAACCATATAAAGAAATAATGGCTTTCTTCGGTTGCTTTCCGAATAATGTCCTTGCTACTCTGCCAATTCTGGCAGCTCCTGCTGTATGTGAACTGGAAGGTCCAATCATGACGGGACCGATTATATCGAATGCAGATCTGTATTTCATTGTGTAATGCCCCTTTTCTGGCAAAGAAATTTGTTTAGCCGTCTTTCAATTGCTGCTTTTTGTTTTTCATTCACCCTTATTTGTGAAACAGTTCTAATCTTTTAATTCTGAACACGATTGAGCCAAGGAAACCTACCCCAGCTCCAACAACTGCACATATCCCAGCAGTGATCGTCACTTTTACAGGATCATTGAAACTGTACATAACTGCCAACCCTGCGATTGGTGTCGACGTCCCGGTTGCATTATGGATCAGAAGCATGGAAAAAGTTTTACAAGCAGAGAACGGCCGTTGAACGCGTCAATGCCTATTTAAAAGAATTCTTTCAACTAAAAATGTCCGTTATCGAACAGGCGAAAAAGCCAAAGTTCAGTTCAATCTTACCAGGCTTGTTTATATTTATAATCCTCCGAAATTAGCAGTAGATCTCCTCAATCAACAAATGCACAAAATGAATCAAGCTGTTAACCGTTTTTTTAATGTAGACTAAAATTCTGTAACTCTCACGAAAGAAAAACTTTTTATGAAATTGATTCAATTATAATAGAAATGGACATGTGGGTATTAATATAGGAATAGGTATAACTAGTACTGGTGTCCCGTTTGAGGTATGACAAAATACTCACAAGGTCGAGTATTTTGTCTGTTCTAATAGAATTAGTAGAAAAATCTTTGAAAATATTGAAAAAATATAATAAGTTACTCAATTATCTTTAAAATTTTTGTTTATCCCTATCTTTGAAGCATCTTAATATTGTACTCAATCAAACACGATTGTTTTATTACCATGAATAATAACTTTATCTTCAATATGCCAGGAAACAGCTTGGGCAAGAACTTGTCTTTCCACATGACTTCCGGCAACCTTTAATTCTTCTATTGTATGTCTATGATTAACCCGCTTTACATCTTGCTGAATAATGGGTCCTTCATCAAGATCATTCGTAACATAATGAGCAGTTGCTCCTATTAACTTAACACCACGATTATAGGCTCTCGCATAAGGATTTGCTCCGACAAACGCCGGTAAGAAAGAATGATGAATGTTAATAATTTGATTTGGAAACTCCGATATAAATGCAGGGGAAAGAATTTGCATATATCTAGCCAAGGCAATAAAGTCTACTTTCCCTTTCAGTAGTTCTAGCGCTTTCTGTTCTGCTTGTTGCTTCGTTTCATGAGTTAAAGGAATATGGTAATAAGGGATATCATAACTTTCTACTATTTTTTTAAAATCAGGATGATTACTGATCACCATCGGGATTTCTACTGGAAGTTCATTTGATTTCCAACGCCATATAAGCTCCATAAGACAGTGATCCATTTTGGATACAAAGATGGCCATTCGTTTTCTTTTCTTATTACCACTTAAGCTCCATTCCATCGCATAAGCCTGAGCCAGCACATGTAAGTCCTCCTCAAGTTTTGCATAGGAAGCATCAACATCGTTTAAATCAAATTCGATCCTCATAAAAAACATACCTGCTTGTGGATCCGTCGTATGTTGGTCAAAATGAACAACATTTGCTTTGCTTTCTAATAAAAGGTTAGATACAGCCGAGATAATACCTGGCTTCTCTGGACAAGATATTAATAATTTAGCACGGTTAACATTCACTTCTTTATACAATGGTCTCTCACCATCCTTTAGAGTTGTACTTAAAAGTTGTAAAAAGCTTTCGAATTCAGAATGATGGCTAAACACAACTGCTTTTGGTGTCTGAAAAATACTGTTACTACAATTCTGGCCTTCTAGATCTACGTTGAGGGCGGGCGATAGAACCTTAAAAATTACTGACAGACGTTTTTCCGTTCACACCTTCATATCTTCAGTTTTCATAGTGCTTAAAATAGAGGAAATATACTACCTGATACTTAATGCCTTGCTTCTCCCACCTATCAGAAGGTTCGCCCTTCCCACTATGAAGGAAGAGGTGCTCGCCTCTATTCTTTTACTATTTTTTTAGTTAGGCGTGTATTTCCTTACCATATACAGCTAGGGCAGCTTCCCCAATTGCTTCCGCTAATGTAGGATGAGGGTGTATCGTATGCGCAATATCCATAGCTGTTGCATTTAATACTCGTGCAAGACCCGCTTCTGAGATCATATCGGTTACATGAGGCCCAACCATATGCGCTCCTAACAACTTACTAGACTCTTCTTCAACAACGAGTTTGACAAAACCGTCTGATTCACCAAAAACAAGAGCCTTTCCAATCGCACGAAAGGAGAATTTCCCTGTTTTTACTTGATACCCTTTCTCCTTCGCATCCTCTTCTGTTAGTCCAACACTAGCTATCTCCGGGCTACTATATATGCATTTTGAAACAAGCGATGGATCAAGTGGCACAGGGTTTTCTCCTGCCATATGTTCAATTGCGATGATTCCTTCATGTGAAGCAACATGGGCAAGCTGCAATCCTCCAATTACATCTCCAATTGCATAAATGTTTGGCTCAGTCGTTTGATAATACTCATTTGTTTGAATAACACGTTCAACTTCAACTTTCGTATTTTCAAGGTGAATGCCTTCTATATTTGGTAATCTTCCGACAGATACTAATAATTTTTCTGCTGAAAATGTCGTGTCTTTCCCTTTATATTCCGCCTTAATAGAGACACCCTCACCTTTTTCTAACGATTCTGGAAGCACCTTTGCCCCTGTTACGATTTTCACACCTTTTTTCTTCATTAGTCGCTGTACTTCCTTTGAAATATCTTTATCTTCCGTCGGTAAAATGCGATTGGCATACTCTATCACAGTTACTTCTAATCCAAAGTCAATAAGCATCGAAGCCCATTCTATTCCAATAACACCGCCGCCGACAATAATGATGGAATTTGGGAGCTCTTTCATTTGTAGAGCTTCATCCGATGTCATCACATATTCGCTATCTGCTTCTAGGCCGGGTAATGTCCTTGGACGAGATCCTGTTGCTATTAAAATATTTCGAGGGTTCAATATCATTTCCCGTTCTTCATGATTCAATTTCACTAAAATATCTTTCGACTGTAAAATACTTCCTTTACCTTCAAACACATCTATTTTCCCTTTTTTCATTAAATGTTGTACACCTTTAAATAAGCGTTCAGTAATTTCTTCTTTCCTGGCCTGTACTTTTGAGAAGTCCAGTCCTACTTCCGGTGCAATAACACCGTATTTTTCAGCGTTCTTTGCATTCGAATATACCTCTGCACTTCTTAATAATGCTTTACTTGGAATACAACCTGCATGAAGGCATGTTCCACCAAGTTTACCTTGTTCCACGACCGCCGTTTTTAATCCTAATTGAGACGCACGAATGGCCGCAACATATCCACCGGTGCCGCCCCCAATGATAACAACGTCATATTCTTGATTCACCTAATACATCCCCCTTTTGTTTTCATAACCATGGATATATGGATAGAGTATGAAAAACAACTTATTAAACACGATCTATTCTATCAATAGGTAAGCCGTGACGATTCATTAATTTATTTCAATGGCACATGTACTGGATGCAAAGCTTTCTCCAACAATAAAGCCACGATCTTCTAAATAATCAATTTGTGTCTCTTCATCTAAATAGCGTTTTGTAAAATGATCTAATCTAAGCTGAACTCCCTCATATTCAATAATTGCATCGTTTCTGCGGGGCTCGTCCAATACGAGGGAGAACTTCACCGACACCCCGCAGCCGCCGGCTATAGCAGCATCAATGCGAGGAATTTGCGCATCCTTACGTGTCATTTCCTTCAGTTTATTCATGGCTGCCTCTGTTATTTTGACTATCATCTGATTCTCCCCTTTCTTAATGGATTATTGAAAAATGATTACGCATTAGCCTTAGTTGCACGGACTTGTTCATCTGCATGATAGGAGGAGCGAACAAGCGGACCGGCTTCGCAATGACTAAACCCTTTTGACATGGCAATGTTTTTCAATTCTTCAAACTCTTCTGGACTCCAATATTTTTCGACCTTCAAATGTCGTTTAGTCGGCTGTAAATATTGACCAATAGTCATAATGTCCACTTCATTAGTACGAAGATCATCCATCGTTTCCATAATTTCTTCTTTTGTTTCTCCTAGACCAATCATAATGCTTGATTTCGTCGGGATAGTGGAATTCATTTGCTTTGCCCGCCTTAAAAACTCTAGTGAACGTTCATATGTTGCACGTGCACGAACTTTTGGAGATAAGCGCTTTACTGTTTCAATGTTGTGATTCAAAATGTCTGGCCTTGTATCCATCAATGTTTTTAAGTTGTCATATTCCCCATTCAGATCAGAGGGGAGAACTTCAATGCTGCAAAATGGATTTTGCCGCCTCACTGCCTTTACAGTTTCCGCAAATACCTCTGCTCCGCCGTCTTTTAAATCATCACGAGCAACAGCGGTAATCACAACATGCTTTAAGCCCATTTGCTCTACTGATTCTGCGACACGTCCGGGCTCTTCCCAATCAAGCTCTGATGGTAGCCCTATTTGAACTGCACAGAACCTGCAAGCTCGCGTACATACACTTCCTAAAATCATGAAAGTTGCCGTTTTTCTGACCGCCCAGCATTCATGAATGTTAGGACATCTTGCTTCTTCACAAACAGTATGAAGCTTTTTTTCACGCATCATTTTCTTTAAGCCCGTATATTGGTCATTCGTATTTAATTTAATTTTAAGCCATTCTGGTTTACGAAGATTACTGATGGACATTTTATTTCTCACTCCTATGAGCAGATGTAATTTTAGCTTTAAAGAGGTTGTTCAATAGTCCTATAAAAAAACCGATTGAGTTTCTCCGTTCCTCTGACTTTTTGGTTCTCAAGACTATTTCTCCTTGCACTTCTTGGCTCTTTTGTCATCCTTTTTACACGCGTTTATATGAAACCACCATGAATGAAATAATGAGATTCTTCTCTTTATTTTCATCCCTGGTGGTCCATGTTCAAGCATTTATTTATGACTTTACCGTTTCTTCCTCTACTACTTCCTCTTTGGAATAACGCAAGATTGGTTGTCTAGCTGCTTGGACCTCATCCAATCGCCCAATGACCGTAGTATGTGGTGCGTCTAAAACAACCCCTGGGTTTTCTTCCACTTCTTTGGCAATTTGAATCATTACATCCGCAAAAGCATCGAGTGTTTCCTTCGACTCTGTTTCTGTCGGTTCAATCATCAAACATTCCTCAACATTTAACGGGAAATAGATGGTCGGCGGATGGTAGCCGAAATCTAGCAGACGTTTTGCCATATCAAGCGTTCTTACACCTAGCTTTTTCTGCCTAGATCCGGATAGAACAAATTCATGCTTGCAAATTTGTAAATATGGCGCTTTAAAATATGGCTCTAATCTTTTACGAAGGTAATTAGCATGAAGCACGGCACTTTCAGATACTTGGCGCAGCCCTTCAGGCCCCATCGTGCGAATATAAGTATACGCCCGCAAGAGAATTCCGAAGTTTCCATAATACCCTTTTACCCTTCCGATAGAGTGCGGATAATTAGCCTTCAGCACATATTTATCACCTTCTTTTTCTATGCGCGGCACTGGCAAGTAAGGAGTAAGTTTCTCTTTCACACCGACAGGGCCTGCCCCTGGACCGCCACCTCCATGAGGCGTCGTAAATGTTTTGTGAAGATTTAAGTGCACGATGTCAAAGCCCATTTGACCTGGTGTTGTTTTACCTAAAATGGCATTGGCATTCGCTCCATCATAATATAATAGGCCCCCTGCTTCATGGACAACCTGGGCGATTTCCACAATTTCTTTTTCAAAAAGTCCAAGGGTATTCGGATTCGTCAACATTAGCGCAGCTGTATCAGGTCCTACATGTTTCTTTAATTCTTCTAGGTCAACCAATCCATTTTTATCGGATGGGATCGTGATCGTTTGAAAACCAGCAACACTTGCACTTGCAGGATTTGTACCGTGCGCGGAGTCTGGAACAAGTACTTTCGTTCTGGTTTCACCTTTTTGAGCATGATACGCCTTAACCATCATTAAACCTGTCCATTCCCCTTGAGCCCCTGCAGATGGCTGTAAAGTTACAGCATCCATTCCTGTAATGACAGCTAGCTCTTCTTGTAATTCATATAAAACTTCTAATGCACCCTGTACTGTTTCAACGGGCTGATATGGATGAATGCGGCTAAAGCCTTCCAGACGTGCCACATCTTCATTTATTTTCGGATTGTACTTCATGGTACAAGAACCCAATGGATAGAATCCATTATCGATCCCATGGTTTTTATTAGAAAGCGCGGTGTAATGGCGGACAAGCTGCAACTCTGATACTTCTGGGAGCTCCGCCGGTTCGTCACGAATTAAATGCTTTGGAAATTTGTCATTTATATCAACATAGTCAACGTCACTATCCGGAATACTTGAACCTACACGTCCTGGACGACTTATTTCAAAAATTAACTCATTATATTCAACCATTTACAATCGCCTCCAAAGCATCAACAAATTGGTCAATTTCTTCTTTTGTTCGCTGCTCAGTCACAGCTAGCAGCATTTGATTTCCAAAGCCGTAATCACTTTCTAAATCAAATCCACCGATAATACCCGCCTTAAGAAGTTTTGCATTGACTTCCTTTACCGGTCGAGGAAGCCCGACAACAAACTCATTGAAGAATGGTGCTTCATTGATTATGGTAAAGCCCTTCTGTTTTAAAGTTTTCGCCATGTAATCAGCTTTCTCAATATTTAGCTGTGCCATTTGACGAATCCCTTGCTTTCCAAGTGATGTCATACAAATAGAGGAGGCAAGAGCATTTAATGCCTGGTTGGAACAAATATTGGATGAGGCTTTATCACGGCGAATATGCTGTTCACGGGCTTGCAGTGTTAACACAAATCCACGTTGTCCTTTTTCATCTGCTGTTTGCCCTACAATACGTCCTGGGATTTTGCGCATGAGTTTCTTACTTACCGCAAAATAGCCGCAGTGTGGACCGCCAAAGGACATCGGGATTCCTAATGGCTGCATATCACCGATCACAATATCTGCCCCAAGTTTCCCAGGAGCTTGCAAGAGTGCTAGTGCAAGAGGATTGGAGCTTACTATTAAAAGGGCACCTTTTTCTTCCGCAATTTTCTTAATTGCGTTTAGATCCTCAATGGAACCGAAGAAATTTGGATATTGAACAATTACGGCAGCAGTGTCCTTATCGATTTGTTCTTGCAGCTTCCCTAAATCTGTAACCTCATCAGCAAGATTTACTTCCTCAGCTGTGTATCCCGGACCTCCGGCTACTGTATGTAAAATAGCTCGGGATTCAGGATGTACCGCTTTGGATACAAGTACTTTTGAACGCCTTGTAGATGCAACGGCAAGTGATGCAGCTTCTGCAAGCGATGTAAAACCATCGTACATGGAAGAGTTAGCCACATCCATTCCTGTCAACTCACAAACCATCGTTTGAAATTCAAAAATTGCTTGTAATTCACCTTGACTGATTTCCGGTTGGTAGGGTGTATAAGCTGTGTAAAATTCGGAACGTGAAATCATATGATTTACCACACTTGGAATATAGTGATCATATGTACCCGCACCTAGGAAAGTTGGGTAATGATTTGCATTTTTGTTTTTTGTAGCAAGCTGATTCATTTTTTTCAAAAGAAGCGGTTCAGGAACCGCCTCTGGAATGTTTAGCTCATCCTGCAGGCTAATTTCAGCTGGAATATCTTCAAATAACTCATCTATTGAAGAAATATTTAAAAATTTGAGCATTTCCTCTTGGTCCTGTTTCGTATCAGGGAGGTATCTATAAGTGGCTGTCATATTATTCCTCTCCTTCATTAGTAAATGCTTGATATT
Organism: Bacillus sp. CFBP9009; assembly: GCF_036541465.1. Lineage (NCBI taxonomy): Bacteria > Bacillati > Bacillota > Bacilli > Caryophanales > Bacillaceae > Bacillus > Bacillus sp. CFBP9009. The sequence goes on from NZ_JAZHFU010000010.1 coordinate 36,823, forward strand.
CATCTTCGTTTAGAAGTGAATCTAATTCTTCTGGATTGGACATTTCTACTTCGACTAACCACCCTGCTTCAAATGGATGCTCGTTAATCGTCTCTGGAGCGCCTTCTAACTCTTCGTTTACAGTAACTACCTTACCTGAAACAGGTGAGTAAAGTTCGGAAACGGCTTTAACTGACTCGATCGTTCCCATCGATTCATTGACAATTACTTCATCATCAATCGCTGGATTTTCAACAAAGACGATATCACCTAACGCCTTTTGTGCATAATCAGAGATTCCAATACGTACATGATTTCCTTCTAATTGTTGCACCCACTCATGTTCTTTGCTATATCGTAAACTTGATATTACTTTCGTCATTGTATTTTCCCCTTTTCATTTTTACTATTGCCATAATTCAGAATATATTTTAGATAATTTACTCATAGCAGGTTTTCGATTTCGGGCTGCATGCAAAGTAACCGAATTCGACTTAAAACTACACGATAACTCAATTAAAATATTTCCACTTATCTTTTGTAGAATGGTGCATTAACAATAACGGCTTCAATCAGTTTATTACGAATTTCCACTTTTATCGGCGTCCCCACTTCAGCTTGGTCGGCTGATACCAAGGCAAGACCTAAGCTTTTCTTCAAAGATGGTGATTGTGTTCCGGATGTAACAATACCTATTTCCTCTCCACCTTTAGAAATTACCTTGTAACCATGACGCGGAATCCCTCTGCCTGTTACTTCAATCCCTACTAATTTTCGTTTTAATCCAGCTTCTTTTTGTTCTGTAAGAGCAGATTTTCCGATAAAGTCACTTTCTTTGTTCGTCTTTACGACAAAGCCGATTCCTGCTTCAAGCGGGCTGATATCGTTACTGAGTTCTTGTCCATAGAGTGCAAGACGTGCTTCAAGTCGAAGCGTGTCCCGTGCACCAAGTCCACATGGTTGTAATCCATTCGTGGTTCCTGCTTCTAAGAGCTTTTCCCAGAGTACTACCGCTTTGTCTGCTGCTAAATAAAGTTCATATCCATTTTCTCCTGTGTAACCTGTACGGGATACAAGTATGTCGGTAATCCCGGAGATGTTGACATGTTGGGCGAATTTAAAAGAGCCAATTTCTGATAAATCTATTTCCGTTAACTTTTGCAAAATGCTTTCTGCCTTTGGACCTTGGATGGCAAGCTGAGCGATGTCTTCCGAAATATTTTGGAGCGTCATCTCTCCTTTTACATGCTGCTTCATCCATTCGTAATCTTTCTCAATGTTTGCGGCATTAATAACGAGTAAATATTTTTCATTCCCTAATTTATAAACTAATAAATCATCGACCGTTCCGCCGTCTGGATAGCACATTGCGGTATACTGTGCTTGATTGATGCTAAGCTTTGTTACATCGTTTGTAACAAGGTAATTAATATAACTCTCGGCATCTTTCCCTTCCACAAGTACTTCTCCCATATGAGAAACATCAAAAAGTCCTGCTTCTGTTCGAACAGCTTCATGCTCTCCTAAAATGCTGGTAAATTGAACTGGCAGAGCCCAGCCACCAAAATCAATAACTTTTGCTCCGTATTTTTTATATACTTCAAAAAGCGGTGTTTGCTTTAATGCTGTTTCAGTACCCATGATTTACCCCCAATTATGTTTTTTTGCAAAATAGATGTTCTTTTCCTGTTTACCGGTTTCTTTCATCGCCAGGCCTCCAAAAGACGTTTCTCGAAGGGTCCTTGGCATACCATTTCCTATACCTTATACATGGCTTCAATTACCTCATTTACACAGTAATTGGCTGTTGAAATAACGGATAAACATCACAAATCCCTTTGGTTGTTTCTCTTGCTTTCTGAAGAACGTCTTTATTCCCTTTACTCTTTAGAACAGTTGCAATCACTTCACCGATTTTCACCATTTCATCCTGCTTCATGCCTCGAGTTGTTAAAGCTGCTGTTCCCATTCGGATCCCACTCGTAACAAATGGCTTTTCTGGATCATAGGGAATCGTATTTTTATTAGCGGTAATACCTGCTCCTTCTAATAATTTCTCTGCTTCTTTTCCTGTTAAATTCCAAGGACGCAGATCTAAAAGGACAATATGATTATCTGTTCCACCAGAAACAAGGGTTGCACCTTCATTTTTTAATGTTTCGCCAAGTGTTGCAGCATTTTCAATGACTTGTTTCGCATAATCCTTAAAGCTTGGTTGTAAAGCCTCGTTGAAAGCAACCGCTTTTGCTGCAATGATATGCATGAGTGGGCCGCCTTGAATTCCTGGGAACACGGATTTATTAATCGCTTTGATAATTTCTTCATCGTTCGTTAAAATGATCCCCCCCCGCGGTCCTCTCAATGTTTTATGAGTTGTACTTGTCACAACATCTGCATATGGGATTGGGGATGGGTGAAGACCAGTTGCTACCAGCCCGGCTATATGAGCCATATCCACCATAAGTTTTGCACCAACTTGATCGGCAATTTCTCTAAATCGTGCAAAATTAATCGTTCTTGGATAGGCACTTGTCCCTGCAATAATCAATTTAGGTTTTTCTTTCTTTGCGATAGCTTCCAACTCATCATAATCAATTAGTTGAGTATCTTCTTTAACTCCGTATGACACAACTTCAAACCATTTTCCTGAAACGCTGACTGGACTTCCATGAGTTAAGTGGCCACCATGTGAAAGGTTCATTCCCATCACTTTATCACCAGGCTGCAGCAGTGCGAAAAAAACTGCGAAATTGGCTTGTGCACCTGAGTGTGGCTGAACATTTGCATATTTTGCACCAAAAAGCTTTGTTAAGCGCTCAATAGCTGCTTGTTCTGCCACATCGACAAATTCACATCCACCATAATAGCGCTTTCCTGAATAACCTTCTGCATATTTATTTGTCATCACGCTTCCCATTGCCTCTAATACATCTGGGCTAACGAAGTTTTCTGATGCAATTAATTCCAGGGTTTGAAGTTGACGTTGTCCTTCCTTCTCAATCGCTTCAAAAATGGTTAAATCATTTTGTTTTAAACTCATTTTATTTTCCTCCTAGACATTTTTTAATTATTCTGAATTTTAATGTGGTTCAAGACACTAAAATCTCTTTCCCGCTACAGCTACTTTTCTATGAAGACTGTTAAAAACAGTATGATTTACTACCTTTTTTGCACGCAAAAAAGGACAGAAAAGGGTAACGTAGCGTTCACGTTCTCTACCCTTCTCTGTCCTTTTACCTGAGAGTTTAGCTCCATTTTAAATAGAACCTTTCCCCTTTGGTGGCGTACATGTTTATACGCGCTCTCCAGAGGTGCGTCCAGTTGTGGTTCCATCTACCTGAGAGATTTGTTCCAAGGGTCTTTTTGGAACTTGCTCCTTCGGTGGCTCGTGTCGCATTGCACTCTCCCACAACTGTCATCCGCTTATTCAATTTGGTACATTTAGAATAGTAGTTGTGATTAATTATGTCAAGCAATTTTGAAAGCGCTAACAACACTATTCTAAAATAATCTTTTTCTCATCAAAATATGATCATTCAGATATCATAATGGTTGCTTATTAAAGCGGGCAGATTGCCGCTTAATTTCCCGCTACCTTCCTCTGATCCATCTGATCTACCTTCGTTTTCCGCATCTTATAAATCGCAATCAGCGAAATAAACCAAACAGGAGTTACGAACAAGGCAACACGAGTATCTTCTGAAAGTGCAAGCACAACAAGTACGAACGCTAGGAAAGCAAGGATCAAGTAATTAGAAATTGGATAAAGTGGTAATTTAAATTTGTTCATTTTCGCTAGATCTGGCCTTGTTTTGCGGTATTTCAAATGACTGATGACAGTAATTCCCCAAATAAAGATGAAACATACTGTAGAAATACTTGTAATTAACGTAAATACTCCTTCTGGCATTAAATAATTCAAAACAACGGAAGTTAGAATGACAACAGTTGAAAAGGCCAATGCATTGGAAGGTACTTTACGGGCATTAAGTTTTGCAAATGGCACAGGTGCATTTTTATCTTTGGCAAGTGAGTATACCATCCGGCTTGTACTGAAGATTGCGCTGTTACATGCCGAAGCAGCCGATGTTAGGACGACAAAATTGACGATACCAGCAGCTGCAGCGATACCAACAGCCACGAATACTTGGACGAATGGGCTTTCCGATGGGATGATTGCGTTCCACGGATAAACACTCATAATGACAATAAGTGCGCCAATGTAGAAAATTATAATCCGAATAGGAATATTATTGATTGCTTTTGGGATAACTTTCTCTGGATCTTCTGTTTCACCTGCTGTAAGTCCTACAAGTTCAATACCAACAAACGCAAACACTACCATCTGGAATGAGAGGATAAAGCCATTCATTCCATTTGGGAACATACCTTCGTGGCTCCATAGATTCGTGAAACTGGCTGCGCCTGAATCTGTGGAAAAGCCTTTAATAATCATGAAAATACCGATAACAATTAGTGCTAGAATAGCGATAACTTTAATTAATGCGAACCAGAATTCCATTTCGCCAAAAAGTTTTACGGTGGCTAGATTCATAAATAGCAAAATGACAAGCGCAATTAAACCTGGCATCCACTGTGGTACGGAGGGAAACCAATACTGGGTATAAAGACCAACTGCTGTTAAGTCGGCCATTGCGATTGAAATCCAGCAAAACCAGTAGGTCCAGCCAGTAACAAATGCTGCCATATTACCTAAATAGTCTCTTACAAAGTCAACAAAAGAATGATAGTTCAAATTAGATAAGAGTAGTTCTCCAAGAGCGCGCATGATTAAAAAACAAATGACGCCTGTAATCAAGTAAGCAAATAAAATTGATGGTCCTGCTAAATGAATAGATTTTCCTGCCCCAAGAAATAATCCCGTTCCGATTGCCCCACCAATAGCGATGAGTTGTACATGTCTGTTTTTTAGGCCTCTCTCCAACTTTTGTTCCTGCATACGATTTCCCACTTTCTACTTTTATAGGCTATTTGTGATTTTTTCCTGATTAAAGGGTCAGTCCTTCAATGAGTTAAATAATTAGCGTACTGGGAGACTGACCCCACTAATGTAAGCGCTTTCTCGAATAGGTACTAGATATAGACTTTTTTCAAAATAGATTCATATTCTGTCCCCTTTTTTAATTTTTTTTCTAATCTACCAACCTTTTTGAAAAAAATATTGTGCGTTAATCGTTAAAATTAAAAGATTGACTCTTTTTTTAACAGATTTCAATGCACACTCCTCTCTTTTTCCTTTTTTTATCTTTCCAAATCAAAAAGGACAGAGGAAAGATAGGGGGTTTCCTAACTTCCTCTGTCCTTTTACCTGAGAGTTTAACTCCTTCGGTGGCCTATGGCTCTCTCCAGAGACGCGTCCAATTGTAGTCCATTTACCTGAGAGATTAGTTCCCTATTTTTAGGGTTTGCTCCTTCGGTGCTAAACAACGTTTAGTCTCTCCCACAATCATCATCCGCTGATATAAAGTTGCTTTAATAGTTGTATATTAACGGGTTTTAATGGGAATTTCAACGACTATCTGAAAAATCCTTATTTTCTGAAATTTAAACATAAACGATATTGATTTTTCTGACAGTTCATAAATTAGAAGTTATTAGCTATGCAAAATCAAATTTGTTGTATCGTAGGTGCAAACCGATCCACTTTTGAACGGATGCTGAGAAAAACGAAGGATTTAGGCATTTAGTCGATTGAAAATACATCTAAATCTAAAGGTGGGAAAGGACATAATGTCTATATTTTTAACACAATTAATGTATGGAAAAAGAGAAAATTGACGTATTGCGAGACTCGCGAGAATCCTTGCAGCAGTATTGATGGCTTAGAGGAACCATCCTTCTCTTCTTTCTTTTCCTCCTTAGGTTCAGCAGTAGTTTCAGTAGCCTTCTCTTCTTTAGCAACTTCCTCTTTGTCCCAATCACTTGCTATATTAGCAATGACGATAATTGCTAGAACCCATCCCCACCACTTCTTTGGCTTCTTTAGCTTGATTTTCTTTTCCTTACTCATTTTAGCTCATACCCCCTTTACAGTTCAGATCGACAGTTGTAAACAGAAATAGAATAACCTCGACTTTCAATATTTAACACTAGATTTTTACCCATTACGGCTAAACCTATCACACCGATTTGTTGTTTTGCCATGGTCCTTTCGTCCCTTCTTAATTATTCGAATTAAGCTTAGCTACTTTGAAATCAAACTTTAAATCTCGTCTCTAGTTATACAATAATAAACCTTATTGATCCAAATTATTTACTTGGATATACGTTACTCCGGTTCTATCTTCTCTTTTCAAAGCCTAGTTTTCAAGGTAGATAAACACATATTCTTCATGTAAGATTTAACTCCCGGCTGATAAACGGATTCAATACTATAAAACAAGAAGGAAAGGAGATTCACGTTTTCAACAAAAACTGTATTTCTAATGCAGTTGGTTGACTGGATTAAGCATTATCAATGTACCCATATTGTCTACTGGAAACCATGTGTGAATTTACTAGATGCTGAAGATATTGAGTTTTTGCCCAACATATGAAGCAGTCTGATAAAACTGATGTTGCAAAATGGATTGCTATTCTAATAGTTGAACTTACAGAATCCCGTTTAATTATCTAGTGGTGATAGGAGTGCCCTAACATATTTCAGATTATGAAATGGTATTAACCCCCTCCCTTACAAGGAGAATGCTTAATCACCCTAGCAATGACAATAATTTTTAATTTAGTTCTTCTTTTTTCGCCTGGATCATTTCTTTGATTTTATCTCTAAACCTCTCATTCGTGAAAATATCCTGTGTGGTTGTCATGTGTCGTTTGGCATGTCTGGAGAAGTTCGTCGCTGCCAACCACTGACCACAATAAGGACATGGTAGCTGTGCGTCTACTTGCCATTGTGTCGTTACGAATCTATTTGTATTTGAACGACTTCTTTTCGCAACCTTATTGACTACCTTTGTATTCGTATCGACTACATCATCATTCATTTTGTATTCGTCTGTGATTGCTAGTTCACTGGATACACTTTCATTCCCTGTCATTTCACGTTCTACTAGCAGACAAACCGCTTCACTGATAGATAAATTCAGTTCGTCACAGTAACCTTTGAAATCCCCGTACAAGCTTTCTGGAATGCGTGCGGTTAATACCTCGGTCTTTTCTCTTCTTCTCCGATTACGTGCGAATTGTTCCAAGTATGTCATCCCATTCCCTCCTAAATTCACTTATTGATTTATTCGGTACACATCCCGCTACCTCCTTCAACTCATTCTGTATACAATTCGAATCACAATCAAATCACTTTGAAACATTTTTATTAGGTCACCTTGTATACTTGTATAATAGATTGAAATATATATTCTATCGAGGTTATTCCTGAAATAACTAAGATGTAAACCTCACTATAGTAACTGATAAATTTGTCTCCTGGAATCTATGATGATTGTTCTTTATGACGCTCATACCGAGTAGTTTTTTTGTGCAAAATAAAAACGACATTTAAGTCGCCTTTTATCTATCTTTTTAATAAAAATCTCCTAGCAGCAAGTTTTGTTGTCCCACCCATAGCCCCCATCATGCCTCTGCCCGACCCAGATGAATACCACATGTTTCTAAGGACCGAAGGACTCTTAATCAAGAGAATACAGCATCCCATGAGTAATAGAAAATTAAGAAATGTAAGGTTTTCATTGATTAATATACTTAAAGCTATTACAAATAAAAAGATTTTGGAAAGAATCGTAACGATCAAACTTAGTAATTCACGCCACCAAACTCCTAAATATTCATTATCATCCGCAATAACCGACACACATGCCAAAGGGCTTAATAAATATAAGAACATCACATCCGCGTGGAATATCGCTACTGAAAATAAGAATGCAATAAACGCTATTGCAAAGACAGCTAATAATATAAGAAGTGCTGCCCCTTGGAAATGAAGTGCCTCAAAGTTGTTTGGTGCTAACATGTTTTCTATTTTTTCCTTACTAACCTTACTTCCTTCCCCAATCATCCAGTTTCCCATATTATAAGCAACTTCTTCTAATAAGATTTTCTGAACAAAAGGCATCGCTGGAATCAGTAGGGCGCTTTTTAACGTATTTACAATCACAGGTCCGTACGCAACGGCATCTCCTGCCGCATTCCTTGACATAACCTCTATAATTTTATATAAAATGATCGTTACAGCTATTGTTGAGGTTAGGGCAAGCAAAAGATTATTGACCGATGAAAGGAACTCTACTTCAGCGTTTTGCTTCAGTAACAGATCATTACACATTAAAAGTGCCCATTCAATAAAATCCTCTAGCATTCCCTGAATGGCTTCTACAATCTTTTCCTTAAAATCAAACAAATTGACTCACCTCTTATTCAGGATCCTGAACGGCTACGATTTTCCAAACTTCTTCCTGTTTATCTAAGGTGATCAATTTGTGATCAAAACCACTGCGCTCTATATCAAAAGTGAATATTTTCTTTTCTTGGTCAAGTGAAACATCTTTCATTTCTGTATTATGTGTAAATAATATATTAGATTTTGTTTCTCCATTACTAAGATCGTCAGCTTTATTAAGCGTCAAAAGATAAAGTAACCTCTTTTGATCCTCCTTTGATAAATCTTTTGAGATAGCAGCAATATTTTTTTCTTTTAAGTTCTTCCAAGCGATTATATTTGCTTCATCCCTTGTTTTTGCTTCAGCCACCTTCTCTTGATCCTCAAATGAAGTTAACACACTGTTTATCACTGATGTCGCCTTTTCTTGCTCAACCTTCGGATCAAAGCTTTCAGCACCTCCATTACATGCAGCCAGTAATAGAAGTAAAATGAATGATGGTATTAACAAAGGTACTTTTTTCAACTTAAGATCCCCCTTTTTTTGATGGATTGGTACTAGAAGTATCATTCATTTGAGAAAAGAAGCTCATGGCCAGTTCCTCTTGTCTTTCAGCCTCTTTTTCAGCTTTTACGACCTGTTTCTCATACATTTCAACGTCCGCTTTTTCTAATGTTTCTTGCCGTTCCGTTGATCTAAAATACTCATCATATTCCTCTCTTTTCCCTTCAAGCCAATCCAACACCTCTTGAGATGGTTTATTCTGATAACTTAATTGGCTTACACGTAATGAGCTCGTTACATTTGGAAACAGGACATATTGATAGGCTTTTTTAACCCTTGTTGGGTGTTTTCCAGTGATGATTACGATAGCGTCATCTTTATGCATCGTTAAAATTTCATCAACATTCATCAAGTTGCGTGCTGAATAAGAAAAGCTTGAGGAAGAAGACGAACTGGATGATTGTCCTTTTGATTTTGAAATTGAACCAGTTTCCATTTTTGCGGTGGTTTTCCCCATTAACCCTGAAAAGTATTTAGCGGTCGTTTCATTGACATTCCCTAAACAGATTTTTGTTCCACAGTTCCCTAAAATGGATTCTGCTTGTTCCCGGCCATACTTCTCTTGCAATTGAGTGATGCTTTGAACGATGGTAAGTACGCCAATGCCGTAGCCCCGGCAGGTTGCCAAGAATTTTTCATAGTCGGGAAACTTCCCTAAGTTCGGAAATTCATCCAAAATAAAAATCACTGGTTGAGGCAGCTTTGCTCTGTTTTGAGCCCCTACTTTATATAACTCCTGAAACATTTGGTTGAAAAATAAATTAATTAATCCTTCCCATGTAGAATCCATAACGGGAATAATCACATATAAGGCCATTTTCCTTTTTCCCACATCGCCTAAAAAGAAGTCGGAAAAGCTTGTAAATCGAGAGACCGAACTTGAAGTAAAGTCACCTATCGTCGTAAGTAAAGAAATAATAATATTCGCTCGCGTCTTTTCTTGGGATTTTTTAAATCCTAACTCATAAGCCCTTCTAGCTGGATGTGATTTGTCCATTCTTAAAAACTGTCCATCTAGCTCACTTGCTCCGTCTTTACTTGCTTCTGGGTCAAATTCCTGTAAGAAATCTAACAAACCCGTCATGTTACGTTGTTCGGGTGGTAATTCATGAACGGCGTATAAGATAAGTGCTTTTAACAAACTAAATTGGGCATTGTACCAAAAATCTTTTCGTTTCGGGTCATTTTTAGAAGCTATAATGGCATTCGCTACCGTGGAAGCTTGTATTTCCTCTCTAACGTAATCGAAGGGATTATATCGATCTGAGTATCCCATTTCTGAAAAATTCACCACATGGACTTCATAGCCTTGTCTACGTTTGACTTCGGAAGTTAGTTCATAGACCTCGCCTTTTGGATCCGTTACCACTAAGGAACATTCTTTTTCATGTAACACATTAGGCACAACATACCCTTGCGTTTTGGATGAGCCAGGGCCCCCGACTACAAAGTGGTTTCGGTTTGGAAGATTCGAATCCGTTGGCTGCACAATCACTGAATGGTTTAAAACGCCTGCTATGATCCCATTATTTTTCATATAATCGGAAGCCATGTCATTTTTCCCCTTTCGAATCTAGCATACTCGCATCAAGATCCTGCATAAGCTGTTTGGCTGGAACCTCCGCCGTCTCACCATGCGTAAATATTTCGTGCTTTTGAGCAAATCTACTTGAACCATGAACACCGTATTTATCTGCTAATTCATATCTACCCTTGCCGCCATTCGTAAAAAAGACCATAAAGACGGCTAATACGATTACAGCTGCACTACCAATGAAGAAAAGTGGATTCTTCTTTTCAATCATGCTGGTGGATGTTCCAATAGGGTTCATGAGGTTTTCTGTTACAAAGTCCATAAACGGGGCACTGGATATGTTGGCTTTATGTGCCGCAAGAAACGGAAGGATCCCCGCTATGTTGATCACAATCAGTTCAAATATGGCTAATAAAAAGGCCATTAACAACAGGCGTATTCCCATCACTTTCAAAAGGATCCACTCCTTTTTGATTACTTTCAATCTCTACAAATCCGGCAAAACACTCGATACACTCAGTTCTCTTCAAAAGGTTCGAAGGACCCCATTAACTCTAATTTATCAACGAGCCTTTTCTCTCCATCCAAAGCGATCGTGACCTCATATAGTTGATTTTTCCTAGGGAATGCACTGCCACCTACCGAGTATTGTGTTTCCATCTTTACAAGCGCTTTTGCTTGGTCCTTTTCAACAGCACTTAGATAAACATGTAAAGACTTCACTTCATTTTTGAATTCAATTTCCATACTGCCCATTTCTCCTGAAGCCTTCAATTTTGAAATAACGGACTCTGCTAACCGATCCTTGACCTGATCAAAACGTGAAGCATAATTTTTGTTATCGTAATTAAATAGTCCTCTAAAAGTTTCGTCTACAAAGCATTTAACCTCTTCACTATGTTCAATTTCATAATAGGTTACATTCCGTTGAAAGGTATTCAGTTCCTTGTCTTTTGCATTCACTTTACTTTTCAACTGAATCATCTGTTTTTGGGTTTCGATATTTTGATCCTCTGCTTGAGTCATCATGGTCTTTTGACCAACATACATAAATCCTAAAAACATATTCGCTAGGATGGATAGTCCTAACAATGTAGCGAAAAATTTATTCATGATGTTTCCTCCTAATGGGACACTCTACCAAAACCAGCTAAATGAGATTTCCAGTAAGGCGAATGTATGTCATGGATTCCAATACCCGAACCGTTAGAATCAAACATTTTGCCATCTCCTATGTAAATCCCGATATGTGTGATATATTTGTTGGTCTCATAAGTTCTAGTAAAATAGATAAAATCACCTGGTCTTGCTTCAGATGGCGGGATTTTCGACGACACATCATATTGTTCTTGAGCAGTTCGTGGTAGCTTTATCCCCACTTTAGCAAATATCCATTGTGTAAATCCTGAACAATCAAATCCTCTATGGGGATCTGAACCTCCCCATACATATGGCCAGCCTACATATTTATTCGCTTCTGTGATAATCGCATTAAATGCTTGTTCCCCCAAGGGGGAAACATCTTCATTCCCGACAGCAATTCCCGTCGGCATTAGATTTCCCATCACTTTCTCCACATACGTATAGTCTCCATAGCAGTAAGGTGCCCTCCAATCCGAACAACTCCATCCTTGTTTTTCAGTTTGGGCCAATGAGAATTGTTGGGCTAATTCAACTGAATGTTTTTTTCCGTTTGAAGAAATAAAACTCAGGTAACCAGAACCGAAATTGTATGACTGAACAATAGCTGGAAAATCCACCCCGTTCTTTTGTCCATCCTCTAACACCGATTTAAAATGTTGAACCCCTAAATTCACGGACATTACCGGGTTTTGAATGGCGTTTGGCGGTAACCCGACAGATTCAGAACTTTGCATAATATCCAAGGTTTGTGAGTTTCCTATTTCCTGATACATGAGGGCCAGTAGAAAATCTGTGTATTCCGGTATTCCGTACTTCGTCGTATATTCATGAAGCAGGCCCTTCCATTGTTCAATATGCGGTGGAACATTAGCCGTTCCAAATGGCGAGTTAATATATCCCTTTGGCTCCTCTTGAGATTGAGTTCCGAGTAATAAGCCCGCCATTAATATTAAGGAGAATACGACGCCTATCGTAATTTCCTTCCAGTACCGGACGACAAAAACGGTTCCCTTCACAGCGACTGTTACGGACACTTAATTAAAACCCAATTTCTTATCAAGTTTATCAAGTTCCGTTTTATATGTTGTGAGCTCCTTATTCTTTGGATCAAGCTGTTCCTTAATATCTTTTGATTTCACGTCTTTCTTTTTTTTGAGATTCTTTATTTGTTGTTCTAATTGAGCCACTTGGTTTTGCAATTCCTTTTTTCTGATCGTAACCGTTAATTCTTTGTTTTTTAACCTCTTATTGAGATCGTTGGCATCTGTTAGATCCCCGTGTTCAGCAAAGGCTTGTCCGATTCGAAGTTGTTGGTCCTCATCCTTTGTAAAAGCCTGCATCGATAACAAAACACTGTAATCATAGCTTACTATTTTCTTTTCGATGTCCAGATAGTCACTTTCGGCTTCTAATTCTAGTATTTTTTCCTTTTTATTCGCTTTATATAAGGCTTCCACACTAGGCTTTATCAAGTTATCGTCTGCCTCTATTGCCTTTTGATATTCACCTTTTTCAAAGTAAAGATTCGCAAACTCTTTTTTTGAACCACCCGTTTTCTTCAGCAAGGAAAGGGCATCATCATATTTGTCTTCACTTAATAGTTTATAAAATGTTGATTTTTGTTCAGCTTTTTCAAGTTCTGTTGCATAAACCGTTTCAGCTTCCTTGACTGCCATTTGTTGAAGAAAAAGAGCCAAAGTAAAGACTGCAGCAAAGATTCCGATAGAAATTCCTGTCAGGATCCTTTTTTGCTTTTTGATTTTTTGTTTTTCCGCTTCTAATCCGAAAAAATGCAGCGTTTCCGCCTCCTGAAGTTTACTCGCAATCAGCTCTTTCAAATCCTCAACGGAGCCAGCATTTTCAATCCGGAAGAAAAATTCATCTTTTTCCTTTTTAAGCAGATTTTCTTTTTCCCGTTTATACTTTTCATAGGAAAAACGGGAAAACATAGATAGGGTTAGAATTTTGTATTGTTCTAGTTTTTCAATATGGCCTTCAAAGGGCAACCATTGATTGCTTCTGTATAGAAACTTTAGTTTTTTCATATCTTTAAAGAAAATATTTCTTGGGTGGATCAGCACTCTCCCCTTAAAATTGTGTAAAGGATCCAATTCTAGCAACTGATTTAATAAAGCAAGCCGTAATACGATTGAATATGATTTTGCTATTTGAAGAGGTTGGTAACCTTCCTCCATTTCATAATCAAGAATCAAGCGATCGTTTTCTTTTTTTATATCTTTTAGGGTAAAGAAATACGGATGTTCTTTCTGAAGTTCTGTAAGGTCCTCTACCCGTTCAGCCAACACCTTATTTGTCGCAATTTCTAAACGATAGTGCCTATTTTTAAGGATGAATAACGTTCCGAGTTCAAATAATTGGATTTTCACTGTTGTCTCCCCCTTTACAGAACAAAATTTCGAACTTCTTCTTTTTCAATGGGAGTCATTTCATTCCTTCCCTCATAATCAGGGATTTCATTAGGATCTAAACCATATTTTTCAAGGTACCGTTTTTTATTCCAAAGACGTAGCTCTTCTTGCGTGAGCTCAACCCGAATAAATGCACGTTGAGACCCGTAAACAATTAATGCCTCTCCCTGACGTTTCGCTCGTAATAAGGAAATCTCTTCATCAGAGAATGATAGATTAATTTTTTTAACCACATCTTCAACACCCTTATTATCCAGTCCAAAAAATATTTTTGTATGACTATTTTCAATCATAGCTGCCCCTAGGTTATCCTCAGTATCAAGCACATCGATTATTTGTTGCGTGCCTGCGATAGCGCCGGCATTATACTTCCTAAATCGTTTATAAGCTTGATAAAAGAATCTCATCGAATCCGGGTTCTTTGATAAGAAATGGAATTCATCAATAAATAGGTACACCAATTCCTCGTTTGTTTTCGTCACTTCATCCCATAGGAAACCAAAGATATTAAAGTAACAAGCAGCCTGCACATCCACTTCATTTTGTAGGGATTTTAGATTAAAAGAGAATAGAGAGTTATTGATATTCACGTTCGTATGGCCATTAAATAACGAGTTAGATCCATGAACATAACTTTCCAGGATAAAATAAAAATCCTGTATTTTTTCATAGCGTTCTAAATCATTTGTCTTCAATGTACCTAAATCGTCATAAAAGTCCTCGAGAATTGGGAAGTCCTTAGCCATTAAACTTGTAAAATTGCTCTCTTCATTAATGGAAAAACGATTGTAAAGGTTGATCAGTGTCTTATCTAAAATACTAGATTCAACTTGGGATAAGTCAGCTTTTAAAACTTTGAAAAAGGCCTTAAGACGTTGAACCTTTTGTTTAACAAGGTCCCTTATGAATTCCGAATCATCATTAAAATCTTCGGTGTCCGTAATTCTTGTAGAGAATATCTCCAAAGGGTTGATTTTCGTTGAACTATTACTACTGAGATGAACAACTTCACCTCCAAGGATTTTCACAATATGCGAGTACTCATTTTCTGGATCAATGATATATATCTTGATTCCCATGGCGTAGCAGCGAAGAATCTTTTGAACCATAAAGGTAGATTTTCCAACACCTGATGTCCCAATGACCACCATATTTTGATTTAATGTACGTTGTGTATCCAAATAGTCTATCGCAACCAACGAATTGGTTGTCTTATTGATCCCTTCCACCTGAGCCGTCGGGGATAAATAGCAAATCTCTGAATCATCAAACGGAAAGAAAGAAGAGGCCGCTTCACTGTTGCACATCTGATAGGTATAATCCTTTAATTGATTATCCCCTAAAGGCAGAGCCGACCAGAATGCCATCGGTGTTGCGTAATGAGGGTTTAAAGCTTTCATTCTTAGTTTCGTTAAAATCCTCTGGACATTGTCTTCTAAGGTCTTCAGATCTTCTAAGGATGCAGCTTGTATGAAGATGTATGTATACAGATACATAAAGGTAGAACGGTTTGATAATACCTGATTTAGTTGATATTTTGCGCTTTCCAGTTCGGATTGCAACCTGATGCGAGTGGCTGGATCTCTTGTTTTTAATAGTTCCGCATCTTTATTTTTAATAGAGTCATTGTAATAGCTAATCATGCCTTCTGAATTGGACGGTTCTAGGTACTGGACAAAGGATATGTTTCCTTTTAACCGCTTCAGATCCGATAGCCAGTTCCCTTTTTGTTCTTTAGGATAAGCAACGACAGCCAGCACCTTAATAAAGTTGCCACCACTTTCGATATAATTCTTATTTTCCTTCCAGACAAAAGGATAAATGGAATTAAGTTCTTCGGTCTCTAACATCCCATGTAAAATGTCTTCGGGACTTTGTTTCACCTGTTCGTCCTGCTTATTTTCACGTTTTATTAAAGAAAATAAAGTAGCTAAAGAAAAAGGCATTTGACTTGCTCCTTTCCACTGGTTATCCGTATAGTTTTGACATTTCAAAATCAAAGGATCTGTATAGCAACGATAACGTATTTTTCTCAGACAATTTTCTAATCGTTATATCGTACGTTTCAAAAATGGATCGCAGGGAGTTTGTCATTTCCTCCACCTTTTTTGTTAGAATAGTTTCAGCACGTTCTAAATCTTGGAACGTACGTTTATTCATTTTCTCCCTAATGACAACAAAATGTTGTTTTGTCGACATTTCATCTTTCATCCTTATCCCTTGGAAGTGATCGATGTAAGATGTGATTAGGGTTCGCTTGTATTCATTACCTGTGTTTTCCATATCCTCTAGTTCATGCAAATAGCGTTTTTTCCAACCTAAGTTATAGGAACGGAAATCCACTGGAACCGTCATCGATATGGTTTGTAATTGATCATGGACTTGACTCATTAAGAATGAACCGTAATCTTCAAATAAACGATTCTGTTCATACTCCGCCAACAAATCTAGGTTGATACCACTCACTTGCAGAATGGACGTCAGATAACCATTTTTCAAAAGGACATAGTCTTTGTATATCCCTTCTATAATACTTATGTCTTGAATTGTCGATTCTCCTTTTTTTATAAGGGTTTCTACTTCATAGTCAAATTCTTTCCTATCCATTTTCTTATTATGATTAGCCACGGAAATCATCCCTTTTATTCGATTTCATAAAGAACATCTTCTGTCTATTGTTGTAATGAATAATTCGTTTTAAATAGCTACTATATGTGATATTGGGCCGAGAAGATATGGGCCGTAAAACAGCAAAGGTTAAGGAGCCTAACAGCAAAAGAGCCATAAAGAACAATTTAACCATCATAAATCCTAATGAATAAGGGGGAATGAACAAGATAATGGCGGAAATAACGACCGCCGGTAATATATATCTAAAGAAATTCATTAATGATAAGCCTTTAACAATGTTATATGATCGATCGACATTATCAGGGAAAACAAACGTTTTCCCCTTGCGACTGTCTTTTTCTCCAAGTAACTCTTTGAGAGCCTCTCTAAGCTCTTCTTTTGCCGTCATCTAGTTCACCTCAATTAAGCGAATAACGCGTACATCCACGGAACAAGCCATACGATTGCGGCTGCTAAGCCTACCCCTGCCAAAGCCATTCCTACTCCACGAAACATTTCGTTTTTAGTATGCGGATCATCCACGCCTGGTAGTTTTTTAATGATGATCCAGATGGAGACGCAGATGCCGACGGTAACAACAAGCCCCGTTAACAATGTTTGAACTTGTTTCAGTCCCTCTTTGATTTTTGCTGATACATTTGCTGCTGCAGATGCTTGCTCTGGGGCGATATATAAAAGTAAAAGAATTGCAGCAAACATCAGTAAGAGTTGTAATTTTTTTAACGAAGTCATATATTTCCTCCTTAGTCGTTTCCCCTAATTTCTTTGAATTGAATATCGGTTTCCACCTCTTTTACCTGTATTTCTTTCAGCTTTTCTAATTGAATATGATTATTTAAGCTTCCCAACTGTTTCTCGGCCTCTTTCTCAGAGAAGTAAGGGGAAACTTTCTTCACTTTGCCACTGCCACTCAATTTCCCAATATACGAGCCAACTTGATTTGAAATCACCTCAAAATCATGTTGTTTCTCTTGGCTTTCTTTATTTACTTCCATGCCATAAAAGGCAAGGAAACCTTCTGCAATAGAACGGCTATCCATGATAACTTCATCAAACATTACTTTCATTCCGGGGTTATCTCTTACTCTTTCCATCCATTTTTCTGCAATGTCAGGCAACCAGACGTCTCGTTCTTTTTGATTCTCTACTAATGATAGCCTTGTCCCTTGACCATCATTTGAAATATTTTGGATTGTAACAGTCTTTCCTAAAAGATCTGAAGGAATAAAATACTCTTCTATTGCCCTACGAAGAGATTGTTTTCTAAGTTTAGGATCATTTTTAAGTTCCTCTTTTACAATAGAAGAGCGTGCTTGTTCGATATTTTCATAAGTTGTTAGGGTTTTATAAGATATTGCTAACTTTAGCCGAAGTTGTTTATTGTCATGGAGGGAGAATGCTTTTCCATCTTCCTCAAGGAAGAATGAGTGCATTCTAAACTTTTCGAATTGGGAGGTTCCGAGTGTTTTTTGAAGCAGGTCCTCTTTGGTTGGAAATACTGGTGTGACGATGTGCGCTTCCTTAGATTCTTGTTTATAGACCCCGAAGTATGCATCTTTATCCTTCAGGATGACAAAAACACTTTTTTCCTTATCGACTGGGAATGTTTCAATAGAATTCCCTTTTATTTCAAATAACTGAGGGTGATGTTCCTTTATCATGGCGTAATATAGCTCATACTCAACCTCTGTCTTCTCTTTGGTTGACCAAGAAGTGAAATCTTGTTTCATACTCTTCTTTTCCTGGTTCATGAGACTTGTCCTATCTAAACTTTTTTGTTTAGCCTGTTCAATCATTTGTAGAATAGAGTCAGCAATCGTAAGCATGGAATCGTTGACCGATCTTTCAATCGAATCATTTCTCATAACAAGATCATCTCCTAACTGGCTCGAAATGATTTTACTGAATGAAACAACTTAGCGTACTAGGAAAAGGGACTTTCAATAACATTAATTCACCCAAAACATGTGAAAAATTGTAAAAATCATTCTCCTCACTTTAATTCTGAATGGGCTTGTTTACATCCATATTCCGCTGAACCATTATATCCAGTTGCGTACCCTCGGTTGCGATAAAATACTTTTGGTCCGATGGGCTACCTTTGTCATTTAATTTAGTTTCTGAAAACGCCTTATACAAGAACCGTGCTGCCCCCCCTTTAAGAGCTTTCATGATTTTGGGTATATAATGAGTGGTCTTACAATGGATGATTAAATTCACTCTGCACTCCCTGATATCCATGTCCACTATTTTAAATTCATGACGGGACGATACGGATTGAAAATATTTTTTAATAAAAGTCTTTTCCTCATCTTTTAGGGACCTGAAATGTTTTGTGAAAAAGGTAATATGATAGTGCAAGAAACTCACGTGATATTTGTTTATCTGTATCTCATACACAAACAATTTTCCCTCCCCACTAAAAAGGATGCTATTTCAATACCTTTGACGTCTCTCTTGCTTGTATTTTACCAGCGATATTCCTTTTATTGATTAAATCAGCCAAAAAAATACAAAAAATGAACCTATTGATGGGATTCGTAGTCATATAACCCTAACTTTTCTGGTTAGTATTCTAGAGACTTTAGTCTTGTTATTATCCTTTTTACTAATCCTTGATCTATTCTTTTCTGGCTAGATCAACCGCTAGATTCTGATTTCAATTAAGTTTTTTAAGTTCATAACGGTAAAAACCTTCTTTTAAGAAGAAAGAAAACAAAAATACGCGGCTGTATTATTCTCAAGGAATAATACAGCCGCGTATTTTTGTTGTTTTATTATCGTTATTGTTCCATCATCTTAACGTCTTCCAAATGTTTTGGAACATATTCATTAAATTGGTTAAATAAATAATTAAGGTAGGAGTTTAGTTCAAATCGATCTTCCTGAATAAAATTGACAAATGGGGTTTTATCTTCTTCTTCCATCTTTTCCTCCCCTTTACTTTATCTTTAATATCATCCAGAACCTTAAGCACACACCAATTTGAAGTTCATTGCATTTTCCGTTTAGAAATAGTAATTTTTTAATGAATCATCATTTTTATAAATGTAGTATTGGCCCTGCCTACGCCAAGATAACATCGCCTGTTTTTATTATAAAAGAAAACGCTTACATTTCCCAGCGCTACTGTAATACAAATTTTGACAAAACCTTCGAATATAAAATGTACGTCCTGTTTGAGAACTTTGTATAAAGATCCAGCCACTCGATGGAACCCCCTATATATAAAATTTCCAGTTAAAAAGGGCTCTTTCCATTTGATCTGGGTGTAAAATTAACAAAAAAAGAGACTGATTCAAATTAGTCGTTATTCAACGACCTTTTGAATCAGCCTCTTACATATATCTGAGCTCTATTTTTAAAAGTGTTTTATCCCTTTAAATTGGTCATCTTCCCCAACTTCAATAGTTTAGAAAGGGCTTCGTTTGATTGACCCTTACCTTCCTTAGCATCTTCTTCATGATTCACAGGCGCTTCAGATGGAACGATTGGTGAGGAAGCTGGCTTACTTTTCTGGGTTACCGGCTGCACCATTTGCTGGGCAAGCGCCGTCCCTTCGGGATTCCCTACAATTAAAGAAACGATATTATAAAGAATCCTTTGCCCTTCCTCCGTTTTCAAAAGTGCTAATTGATCATTCGCAAAGGTGTCTAGTGGAAGGTAAATACCTTGTTCTTTATAAGATCCATTCCGAACCTTTAATCCATCTTCAATAAGCGCGCTAATAAGTTCATTTCTGCTTTTAAAGCTGTCTACCAACTCATTAAATTCATTAGCCCATTTTATCGAGGTTTTTGGGGTATATTGAATTCCCCTACCTGGAGTGATTTTTCTATTGGACAACGTTACCACCACCTTGTATCACAACTAAAAGAAGATGCTGCTCCCACTCTTGAATTTTTATGCTTCAATTGATTGCTTTTCAATTTCAGCAATAATATTTTTCAAGAGATATGCCTTACTTGTAAAGAAACTGGCTTGATCGATATTCGGAGGAAATAAACAATCTTCATCTTTAAGTTCCGCTAGGTATTGATAAGCGAAGAGAAGCCCTCCCCCGACGATAATCATTTGCCCAACGTTTGTATCAACAAAATACCGGATGACTTTATCTTTCACTTCTTCGGCATATTGTTTTGTATATTTTTCTACAATCTTGGTGATATCTGCTGTTTTGGACTGCCATGTCGCTTTAAAGACAGGAGAATATTTAGGTTTTTTAACCATTTTATCGATTTCCGGCTTGATGAACTTCCTCATGAATTCTTCACGTGTAAACGAAATCTTAGGAGTTTTATTCACCCTTTCAAAACGAGCCCTTATGCTGTCGAATTCCTTTAGTTCAGCTGCTTCTTTCATGATTAAATCAATATATTTATTTGTACCTATCAGATGGTTTGTAGATTTAGTTGAGTTTAAACCATTTTCATCATAAAGAGCTAAATCCAATGTACCAGCTCCCAAATCAGCTATGGCAAACTCATCATGGATTTGTGATGAAAATTCAGTTTCCACCACTTCCCCATCCACTAAATCAAAGGCCAATGCTAAGTAGCTCGTTACGCCTTCTACATTAAGCTGAACATCCGTAATGTTAATGGTTATGGTTTTGCCTTTATAAGGCCCTTTTATTGCTGTAATTTCATGCTCACCCATATATAAGTTGATTTTTTCCGAAGACGCCTGTTTGGCCTCTTCTATTGGAAGCCCAAAACTCAATGGAACGTCTACCTTATTGGTCTTACCCGATTTCCAAGCAGCTAAGGCTAATCCCGCTAAAGTTGTTACAACATGGATTTCATTCCCTAATTTATCTCTTGCATCACTGCTGGTTTCTCTTAAATTATTTTTGTCATTCGTTGAAATTTGAGCATATTCCCCTACTGTATAATAAGCATTTGTTCTATTCTTTGGTAAGGCTTTACTTTTAATATGTAAATGAAGGATCATATCATCAGGAAAAGATTTATCTGCGCTTTCATCTGGCATATCTTCGGCAGTCGTTTCCGCGTTTTCCCCGATAATACTCGCGATATTTAATGAAACAACATTTCCATTTTGATCGATATACGTAATTTTATTAGAAATGTTCCCGCTATCCACTCCTGCAATTAAATAATCCTCTTTAAATAAAAAATCAAGTTTTGTCATGGTCTTCCTCCTTCGGACTAATCTAGTTTAGTCTACTTACTATCCAATATATAGAGATTCCCTGTTAAAGTCAATGAAAAACTAGCGCTAAATTGACGTTAACGATATTTCAGCGCTGATTTAATATCGTTAAACTAGCGATATCCCGCCGCTTAACACACACCTTTTTGCTCAGTCGGTTTGTTTTAACTATATATTTGACGGTAATTTGACATTATCGGTCATTTAATTCTTTTAATCACGAGAGAATTAATCGCAATTTATCGCTAATCCATTCCGCGTTATCGCTACTTATCGTCAAATTAACGTTATCGGTCATTTAACGTTGGAGATTGTAGGAGAATTCACTTCATATAAACCACATTAAACTAGATTAGATTAGATTATTAATGAGATAACCATCCACAAATTAAAGATAATAATTTCCTTATTGTTGCATTCTACCGCTAAATTAATGTTATCGGTCATTTAACGCACGAAATGTAGAAGAAACTCATTAAAAATCTAAACTAGATTAGACTAGATTGGTTATTATTGTACTTCCAGTTTAATCTAGTCTAGATTAAAATTGGTCGAATTCGTTCATTATTTCTAGTAAAGCAAACAAACCTAGTTGATTAGTCTTTATCTAGTAGGTAAACTATAGATACAGATAAATTGACGCTTAGCGATAGGTAGATAAAAATAAGCTATAGTTAAACTAGCGTTAAGAGGAGGGTTATCGTGACAAACAGAGTTCAGGCAAATAAGGATTTCATTACAGAAGCACTTCGTGACGATGCTTTATTCACTTCGTTGGTACTTGATAAGGAATACAGTGCCAAACTATTTAAAGAAGATATACTAGAGTTGGATCCGAATGCCATGTATTCAACCACCGATTGTTCCGATAAGATCTTTAATATCGCTAATTCGACGTTAAGGTATTACGTTAGGATGCTAGAGGGATACTTAGAGATTTATGTAGAAGGTAGAAAGAAGCGATTGCCATTTCTCACTGTTTTTAAAATCCATATGACTTTACTGTCAATTGAGAGGGGAGAAACGATTTCCGATATTCAAGTTAAGTTATCGCTAAAGTCGATTCCTCAACAAAATGGCGGAAAAGCAAAAGGGAGTAAATATAATGAGGATACCTTAGATCAATTATTCTCGGAATTTGATAGAAGGCAGAATGTAATGATGAGAACCTTCACGCTACAAAACACAATCAATCTAATTGAAGTGGAGTTGCTGAGAAGGAGAACTGGAATAGCTGATAGACAAAGACAAATTGAAGTTATAGAAGAAAAGATTAAAAATCATCGGTTAAATCGAAAAATGGATCGACAAGCAGCTAATGTGTTACGAAAAAGTTTGGAGCAAAAGAAAAATACAGGCTTTTTCTCTTTCTTTGCAAAAAAAAGTACAGAAGATACTCTGAATATAGAATCTGACATACTAGTGGATGAAAGGGATATCAAAGCTGACCATATAGAAGTGGAACTCATTGAAGAAATTAATGCAATAAGGCAGAAGATTAGTCAAATGGAAGAAGAATCACTTGCTTTAGAAAAAAGGTTAAAATCTGAAACAGCACTTCTAACAAATGAAAGGGAAGTATTAGAACAAACTATGGAAGATTAATGTTTATTATTTATTATTTATTTATTTTTGGTCTATGGGATAAGGTGGGAAATTGGAACCTCCCAAACTTTTATATGTAGTACGCTTTCTGGAAGATGGATATTTAACATTTAGATTCAAATTAGGAATAAGAGTGTCCTTTTGCTTTATGAAGATCAATGATGGTCTAGAGCTTCTCAATGAGCTCTCTAGAGCTTTATAGCAAGTAAAAGGGGAAAGGGGGGCCTTGCCCCTTAATTAAATACGTTGATTGCAGGAAAAAGATATAAGTTTAGGCCACCGTCTTGGGTGGTCTAATTTTTTTACAAATTATTTTCTTTTTTAAGGTAATACTTGCAGAATTTTTGGTGAAAAGCGATTTCCTGAAAGGTTTTATATAATGCTGCTCATTTGCTGAATTTTCATAGCTGTCGTTTTAAGCTCGCCCCAACTAATTGGAGGTTTCTTCTGTTGACTGTATAAAATTTATAAAAAATGAACCTTAATCTAACTAATGTGGGTGATTAATATTTCATTAGTTTTCAATATATAATTTTTGAAAGGCACATTGTTTTACTGCGAGTACATTATTCTTAATAATCTATTATTTTAAATTCTGTTTGAAGTGATTTATTTCGTAAATAAACAAATTTAATAAAAAGGCATATTTAATAAGAGAAAACAGATTTAATAAAAGAAACAGAAGTAATAGGCATTTTTCTATTGTTAGGTATATCCCTTGAGGGACAAGGTTTCTAGCCATTTCTAAGAGTCGTTTAAACAGAGTTTCCACTTTCCCACATATAGAATGTAAATGAAGTCACATATACACAGGACTTTTTTTTAACTATTTACATATTCACAGGAGGGTATTTTTAATATCCACTATTTCACAAGTCTACATTCGGAATCTATTAAGCGTAAAAAAATAATCCTTCTCGAAAATTCTGCCAGAATTCGTGACAGAAGAGGGAAGGAAAGACTTTTGTTATAAGGGAATACTTCAATATTTTTTTTGCGTATATTCGAATAGCCCTGTGAATGTCTTATTTTTTCACAAGGCTGGGTTAAGCTATTAAATTACACCGTGTAGCTCTGGTGCTTGGCCGGTTTTGGTGTACTCTCTGATTTTGGCTTCATGGATTAATTCATAAGGAATCTTTTTTAAGGCCCCAGGGAGATACTTTCTAAAGGCCATTCTGAAAAAGGCGCCAATCGAGTAGAAATGGAAAGAACCTTTTCGTTGTTTTTCTGTATGTATATGAATTCCTATCTGATCCATTGTTTGTAAAAAGAAGGTTTTCATGAATCGATCACGTATGGTGAAGCTTTCATAGTCCTCATCCATAAGATAGTTCAGTTTATTCATTACTTCCTGCTTAAAGGAAATCATGACATCGATTTGGTCTCTTGGTTTAAATTTAATTTGATGTCCATCAAAGAAGTAGGTGAGCTCTTTTGATAGTTTCGCCATGAGTGAGTTGACATTGAATTCATCCGTGTTTTCTTCGACACATTCCGGCTTCAATGAAAAGGAGGCTTTTTTAATCCATATTTGCTTGCCACGAATCTCTATCCCTGTGAATTCGATGGAAAAAAGAGCTTCTAAAACGCTTAAAGTTTTACGAACCCCTTTTGCATTTTTGTTTAGTTGAAGTTTAAGTGTCTTCATTGTCCGTTCTTGTTTTATTTTCTCCATTTCACCTGTCTTGCTGAAAGACAGACCAGTCCGGAACTGGTTAAGTAAGGATAAGAGAAGTTCGATACCTTCAGGGTTCGAGGTACGTACGAATTCTGCTAAAATATTCGTTTCAAAAAGGGCGTGCGGTATGATTAGGTAGTTGAGAGATACACCATTAAGTTCAGGTGTATTATACTTATCAACATCTTTTAACACGATAACAGGTAACCCTTCATGGATTTCCTCTTTTACAAAATGATGATCTTCTAAAAATCTTTTTCCTCCCCAAAGGGTAGAATAAGAGATTCCAAGTTTCTTTGCCCAGTAAGAAAGATTATATTCCTTAAGCATGCCTCGTTGGTTTTGTTCTACTTGTAATTGGTTTAACATGGTCATATATACGACATAGGCAGAGGCAGGAGGGCGCTCAAATGACTGATCACGAAGAAAATGGAATTCTTTTAAGATGGCGTGATGCATTCTAAAACCATCGATTCTTATTCTGGATTCTTTCATTTTAGGCCCTCCTCTCGTCTAATTTTCTAGTTTGAATTATAGCAGAATGGAAAAACAGGAAATGGTGTCCTTTATTAAGGGATTTTCAAAGTTGCACAACGTGTGCTCATCCCTTGGGGCGCAAGGGATTGAAAAAAACTCTAAATATTTTTGTGTGAAAGGAAACGTCATTTTTTCACACGGTTTGTGCATGTTGTGAAAGGAAACGTCATGAATTCATGGATAAGCAAATTAGGATAAACGTTGATATTTCAATGTTTTCATAAAATAGTCCATCCATAAATGGACAAGAATAAAAAAACTTGCACAGAAATGTGTGCAAGTTTGTGTGAGAGCAAACGTCATTTTTCTTCATTTTAGAACAAAAAGAGATAAATTTAGGCACTGTTTTGTGTGGGCTCCTAATTTTTGCTGAAATATTGTTGGTGATTTAGGGGTGTAAAAGGTTGGTTGATCAAAATGTTTTAAAAAATCACAGATTAAAAACAGGGAATTGTGCACATTGTGAAAGGAAACGTCAAACAAGAAAAAGTTGCACAGCTTATGAGTGAGATGTGCAAGAAGGCGTCGAGCTTATGGGATGTTGTTAATGGAAGATAAACTTGCATACCCTTATCTTTGTGCACATTGTGAGAGCAAACGTCCAATGAAGGAAAAGTTGCAATCCCATATAATGGTGTGCATGTTGTGAAAGGAAACGTCATTCTTTAATCATTAAGAGGGTTGAGATAACCACTGGTATATCAACGTTCTAATAAAAAAAGCCGTTTGTAATCGAACTAAAAGCGTAAAAGTTGCACAATACGTGTGAAAGGAAACGTCATTTCCCTTTTTATTTGACCAGAAGGAGATTACTTTATGCAAGGACTTTGGTAAAGAACCTATATTTTAAAAGAAGATTATTAAAAGGCTTGTGCACATTGTGAGAGGAAGCGTCAAATAAAAGATAAGTTGCAATTTTATGGAGAGTAGCCATCCGGCTGCTTTTTTGATTTATTTTCCCCATTTGCCTCCCGAATCGTAAGACAGCGGAAGCCTTCTAACCTTCCAATCGGCAGGAAGGTTAGAAGGCAGCCAATAGGTCAAGGGGTACCAAACTTGCAAAAGGGGAGAAATCATCCCCCTTTGTGGAAAAGATGCGCTTCGTGAGTTAAAAGGGAAAATATCGCAAGTGAACAGAGAAGAAGTGTTATGTGCACATTGTGAAAGCAAACGTCAAAATTAAAAAAGTTGCACGTTTAACTCATGTGTTGACAAAAGCAACAATGCTCACTCATAATTATCATATTACTAGATTAGAAGGGGAACACATATGGATTTTTTAGTAGGAGTTAAAGAGGTGGGGGAAATTCTCGGATGGGATCGGAGAAAGGTTTCCACCTATCAGCTGCGTGGTGTGCTTCCTAAACCTGTGGTCCAATTATACAGTGGTCCCATATGGTTTCGAAAACAAATCGAATTTTATAAGGTTGGGAAAGATTTTGGTGTCAGGACTTATTATATAAAAGATGAGATGGTCTATGAATGTTTGCATAATCAACCTCTCAAAGATACTATCTATTCCCCTAACGACATCAAAGAACAGATGGGAAATTATATCCTTTATCAGGAAAAGGACATCCAACAGTTGAAAAATGCCATCCTAGAAAAAAATCCGATCGTTCAGTTCCTTTCTTTTGAGTCCGTTAGCTTTCTGCACGATTTGGGTATTTTGGAAACCGTTGTTTTTCAAGATTACATCCAACAGTACTCATTTGAGGACATAGAGTCGACAAAAGAAGGGCGGGTTAAAGAATAATGTTACAACCCCTGCAAACGAAATTTTTGAATGTCATGAAAACGATTTTTCCAGATTATCCTCAACTCTTTGTCGATTGGAATATGGATATCAACCATCTTATGTCAGGTCAAGATGATTACCAGCCTAGCCAAACATTAAAAGCATTTTTTGTGATTTTGGATAGCTTGGTGAAAGATTATGGATTGAAATTCGAGGATATGGAACAATGGGTTGATGATTACATAGAAGAAATTAGAAATTTTGTCCTTCCATACATACAGATTATAGGAGAAGAGAATTCAGCACCTTCCCCAAAGTCTAACAACAGGGAAGTGATAAATGCCTTGTTGAATCAAAATTTTGCCGAGTCCGGTTCGGCCTTATTATTTCATAAATTAAGGGAGACCATCAGTAAAAATGAATTCGACATTGCGACCGAGATTCCTACTGCAAAGATTGCGGAGAGGGCTTTAGAAGCGACGGCTCAAGTGAGGGCAGAAAATGATTATCTGATGATGAAATCAAATGTAGCCATCGAACAATGGAAAAATCTCACCTCTCAAGCCATCACGTCGATGGATGACTTAACCGCAGATATTTTTGATATTGTCTCGATTCTTTGGATGCAACAGGCTACTCATAAGGACCAAATGATTCATTTCCATACGGATGATGCTTTGAATCTAAGGAGATTGCAAGGTCGGAAAGAAGATTTAGACGGCTATCAAATGTCTTATAGAAAAAAAGAACGTGACGATATCATGAAAAGGTTGGCCGCTCTCACAACGATATGGATAAGAATTGAAAAAGAGAATTTGAGGTTCATTAATGAGGATCAGGGAGATTTTGAGGAAATTGGACAAGTCCAGTTTAATCCCTTGTTTTTGGTGGATAGCGTGACGGTAGCCTATCGAGGGGATAATCCGATTGGTATTTATGAATGCAGCATTCGTCCAGGGGAATTGCTTGCAAACTTCTTATACGGTTCCCAAAGGAGCAGTGGGCTGCTTGCATTAAAGACTCTAGAATACCATCCAATTAAGCAAAAGTACCATAAACGGTTATCCAGGTATCTGTCCTGGCAGTGGAGGATTCGCCAGAAGAGTGCAGACTATCTCAGGGCTTATCATATTGGGGGAGACAAAGGGCTTTTAAAAGTCATGGATTTGGACGTGAATCCGCGATATGGTTCAAGGATCAGGGAACAATTTGAGGAAATATTGGACACCCTGCAGCAGGATGGAATCATTAAAGGGTGGAGCTATAAGGAAACAACCCTTGAGAAGCAAATTGAGCAGGAGAGAAATTGGTTCGCAAACACCTGGTTGAAGGCACGTGTCCAAATCATCCCACCTACTGAAATCACGGGAATGGGAGATGACCAGGACTTATTATTGATTGAGGATCAGGACTATGACACAGAGAATTTTCTAACGATGTTGAAGGGGATGACGGACAGGGAGTCTAGTGCAACCAAGGAGATGGTTGAAGAAAAGCAGGTTTCTCCTGAAACGATAAATAAGGAAAGAACGGATCGGGGATTAAGCATTTTAGAGGCAGCTAAGGAAATGGGAATCTCCCATAGTACCTTGTCCAGGTATGAAAGGAATCTAATTAAACGCCCGTATACAGTCAGCTTAGAAAAGATGAAAGAGTGGTTAAATGCAATAAGCATCTAAACGGTGCTTATTTTTTTTGAAGTTTTTCCTAACATATCATGCGGAGCATCATCTCAATAAATAAAGATAAATACATCTTAATTTGCACCGACATAAATCATGAAGGGTGTATGAACGATCAGTTATTTTTCATGTGGAATAAAATGGTGATGAATGTTTGTGTTGAAATGTGTGTTCCATGGGATTTTAAATGCTTTTATACAAGAAACAAAAGAACGTTTATAGTTTATTGAACAAGCAATAAAGATTGAGGCCATTATAATTTTTGTGATTGAAGCAGAGAGCAAGGATCGCTGGTGAAAGTGCTATTGGTGACTAAGTTGCCTTGCTCGAAATATACTATTCCCTCAAAGGGCTAATGTTACATATCTGCAACAAACTGTGAAAAGTTGCAGACCGAAAAGGTAACTAGCCAACGGTCAGTCAAATGTTGCTACAAATACTAACCATAGATAGGACTTGTCTCCTGTGTAAGCCAGTAAGCCAATTCGATATCCGATAAATTTGGGGTGATTATTGATGCAAATATTGTTGGATCAATAGTCCGTTGATATGAAATAGAAGAGAAGTTATTGGTTAACAAAGGGGGATAGTGCTGAACACCGAAAAGCATAGGTAATGAGCTTGGAGAAACTTATACAAGTTCATTACCTATGCAAATTGCATTGTGAATGCATAGGTTCATATTTTGAAATTTAGTCTGAGATTAATGGACTTTCCCCTTCAATGTGTTCCTTAGCCTTTCATATATTCTATTCGGTTTCATCATCAAGCAGGCGCAGGATATTTTCTATGACACCCGCATGATCACCTTTTCGAAATTTATCAATAAAGTCTATATAAAGAAGCTCAAATACCTTTTCTAGTGTGTAGCCATGTTCTGGCTGAACTTCCTCCATATCGGCAAGCAAAATCTCTCCACGTAAGGCGTATTTCCTTCTCATGCGTAAATTCAACGTTTTTATTTCTTGGTTCTTTTCTTTATGGATTAATTTAAAAGCAGATTCCCCATACTTTTCAAGTCTTGAATCTTTACCAGCATACTTATCCAATGAGGTGAGCAATCGGAATATGGCATTTGAGTCTGGATTCTTTTTCGCAAACAGTAAAAAGTCATTATATAAAAGATTCATCAAGTCGTTTTGTTCGAAATGCAGGTCTGATAGGTCTTGAATATCTTCACAGAAAACTTCTGCTCTTAGAAATAAATTCAAGGGGACGTCTATATTCAGTAAGATGGTTGAAGATTTATTTACTTTATGGAGTAGCTTCCCGATAAAGTTTGTTGATCCAATTAAAGATAGTTCTTCATCTATAAGATTGGCTTGGCTATATTTCCCCATCGGTTACGCCCCCTAGTTGCCTTTTTTTGTATGCTTCTATAAATATCCGATGGGCTGCTTTTCGAACGCTGCATTTCCAACCGGCCGCATAATCACCTATCTTTTGATACGTTTCATGATCTACTTTGCAATGAACCGTGTAAGGCTGGTCTGTATAGGTGACGTCAGGGTATACGAGCACCTGTTCAAGACCAAACAACAGTATTTCCGTGCCAAATGCTGTTTTGGAGCCATTCCAGTATCGACGGGATTCCCGTCTTAAAATCATGTCCATGGGTTCGTCCACCGGGATTTTTATGTCATGAAGCTTATCCGAACGAACTTTTCTTTTTTGTGGTTCGTTCGTTTTTTTATTAGAAGAAGAGAGAACCGGA
The DNA here is from genome assembly GCF_036541465.1 of Bacillus sp. CFBP9009. Classification (NCBI taxonomy): domain Bacteria; kingdom Bacillati; phylum Bacillota; class Bacilli; order Caryophanales; family Bacillaceae; genus Bacillus; species Bacillus sp. CFBP9009. The sequence continues at coordinate 67,589 of NZ_JAZHFU010000010.1, forward strand.
TTCAAATGTTTAACCTTTCCCATTTGGTTTTCCCCTTTCAGAATCGTCTTTTTCTTTGGGTTGGTTGGTCAGTTGGTTACATCGTTACGCTATGCCAAGAGTGGAGGGAGGTATATTTACTAGGGATTGTGGCAAGGCTTTTTTTAAGTGAGGTGATACGAAATGAGTAAAGATATTTCAAAAGAACTGGCTGAAAAGCTTGCTAATAAGGCATCCACGCTACATTACGTAAAGAGCACAAATGAATCTAAAAAGAAATAATTAGCCTAAAATAATCTTAATTCCACCCTGTTCAGTGAGTTTGTATGGGGCTTGATTCTGTTTTGTAATATAGTTTTGATCTGTCCAGCAACCATCTTCATCCCGCCCCCAATCCGGGCAGGGGAGAGGGACGTCAGCAATTTTATGTTTTCGAAGGATACTTTTATACTCGTTTGAATGTGCGGCAACAAATAAGGCCAAACGGATAATTTGATTACGGTCTAGATCGGTCGCTTTATACACATTCTCAATATAATTTTTATAAACGTCCGGGTATCTTACGGTAGGTCTATACACCATTTTCCTTCCTCCTTTTTAAATAGTATATGGACGTCTGCTGGTTAAAATGCCATTTGGTCAAATATGGTTTAGTGCAAAAATTCTGAGGTTGATTAAGGAATAATTAACCTAGATTAGTCTGGTCTGGTTTTTAAAAAACCAAACTAGTCTAACCTAGATTAGACTAGTTTGGTGTGGTTTAGTTTATTTTGTTATTTGAAGCCATGGAACTTTCAATAAAGAGGGATAGTGAAAAAAAGAAAGAAAATTCGTCTGTTTGTTTTACTACTACACCGTTGGATTAAGAAGGTAAGAGGGGGCATGTCCTACCCGAAACAGAGTAAGATAAGGACAAGTCTAGATTTTGAATAGCCAGTAGGGATCCCTTTTTTAAAACAAAAGTACGTGTGCCTCTGCATTAATATCGATTGATAACCACTACCTGTAAGGTTAACCCTAAAACTGCTTCATTTAGTCACATTTTGGGCTATCGGCACCATAGAACGTTCTGAAAACCAGAAGATATTAAAAGACAAAGAGAATAAAAGGTTCAAGGAGAGCTGCATATTCTTATCAAGAATTACCACCTAAAATCGATGTAAAAAGGCAAACACATATTAGTCATGGCTAATATGTGTTTGCCTTTTTTTTGAAGCGAAACAATCTATGATCGTGTTCATTTTACTTGATCTAATTTTGGTTTTTTCATTCATGATAATTAATTATTTTAAAGACAAAATAATACCATTACTGATAAGAACTAAATAATTCATACTAAGTATAAAAAAACTAAAAGGATAAAAAATGATACCTCTATTATGAAAATTGAAATGAAGAAAATAGCGAAACTGTTTATGTGTGGTTAATTTATGGGGCGTTCAAGAATGGCTTTATCTTATTATTTTTAATGGACTTCTTCATCTAAACTTTTTATCTGTCGAATTACATATTCTTTATTTTTATTTTTAAAATTAGCTAATACTTTTAGTAAGTTTTCAGTGTCCTTGAGGGACATACTTTCTTCTTCTAAGTACTTTTCCAAAAGTGCTCCTTTTTGAATCAGCCTTCGCGTTCGTTCTTTTCTGGCTTCGTTTGAAACTTTATGTTCTAAAACCCTCTTCTTTTCCTCCAGAACCTTTATTCTGTCCTTCATTTTTTGTAATTCTTCATTAGGCATATGAATTACCCTTTAGGTGGATTTTGTGGGAAATTCTTCTCTTGCTCATCATCCACTTTTGAAGAAGAGGCTTCACTTAATGATTTCACTTGATGATTAAATGAATCAATTAATTCCTTTGCTTCATTCACATCTTCCACTTCCCATGAATCCATTAGATATTTCCCAATCTCCCTTTGAGTGTTGTTCAATATCCTTTTCTGTTTTTCCTTCAATCTTTTGATTTGCTCTTCAATACCTAAAATTTGTTCTTTCGTATTCTGTTTTACCAACACAAGCACCCCTCATGGATATTTTTCCTAATTGTAACACTTGTCCTAGAATATGGAAAGTGATAGAATGATCCCGAAGATTAAATCAAGGGCGCACTTATATACCACTAAAGTGGTATTGTGCATTGGCTCCTTCTTAGAAGAAACCAATTTCGTGAAGCGTCTGAAAAATTCGCTTCGCTCATGTTATGAAAAGAAAGTGGGGTGCTTGAACCGTGGCCATCTATCATTTCTCAAATCAGATTATTTCAAGAAAAAAGCAACAAAATACCATTGCTGCAGCTGCATATCGTTCTGGTGATAAATTGGTAGATGAAAGAACTAATGAGTCCAAGTTTTATAAAAGACAAGTGGAACCCATTACTCATATTCTTGCGCCCAGTCATGCACCTAAATGGGTATATGATCGTCAGCAATTATGGAATGAAGTGGAGAAAGTAGAAAGACAATGGAATGCACAACTTGCCCGTGAAATGAATGTAGCCTTACCAAAGGAACTATCTCATGAAGAGCAAGAACAATTAGCCATTAAATTTTGTAATGAGGTTTTTGTGAAGGATGGCATGGTTGCAGATTTAGCGATCCATAGAGATGATGAAGAAAATCCACACTTTCATATCATGTTAACCATTCGTCCTTTTAATGAAGAGGGAACATGGGGAAATAAACAAGTGAAGATTAAAGAAATCATGAATGGAAAACAACAAATAAAAGCCATACATACAACCGATTGGAATACCAAAGAAAAGCTTGTTTACTGGAGAGAGCAGTGGGCGATTTATGCAAATCAATTCTTAGAGAAAAATGGTTTTCCAGAAAGGATCACACATTTATCGAATAAAGATCAAGGGCTTGAAACACTCCCGACCATTCATGAAGGAGTTGTTGCAAGGCAGCTGCAAAATGAAGGAAAAGGATCTGAAAGAATTCGAATAAATATGGAGCGTAAAGAGTACAACAAAATCGTCATCGAACTGTCAGAAGTGAAGAAAGAAAAACAGATAAAAGAAAGAACAGAGATGTTTGTTCGCCGCTTCACTCCTTTAGAGAAAAAACAACTACGTGAGTCAGCCAAATCCTTACGACTTTTTGTCAATTACGAAAACATTAACATTAGAAGGAGCCAGTTAGCCAAATGGCATGCGCGACTAGAGTTTAGTCAGGATTCCGTTGATACATTTAAAAAAATGAACCGGATTGAAAGAGAAACAGACATGTTAGATCAAGCTGAAAATATTTTGGAAAATGAGGCCAATAGGTTTTTAGAAAAGTATTATCCGAATTTTAATATTGAGGATCATTCTAAAGAACAAAAAATTGAGGTTGTTGAAACAACGGTCACGCAGAATAAAAGGTTAAGTAGCCATGAAATTGAAAAAGTTTTTACCTATTTAGAGAAAAAGCAAATCGAAAAGGACTTATATGTTTTACTGAACAATAGACCACAGTTTGTTCTTTCCATACAAAAAGAAATACAAAGTGCAGAAAGGCAGTTCGAGAATTTGCGTTTGAAAAATGGGGTCAATTTTGCTGATGGATCAACAATCAAAAATGCTTCTGAAAAAGAGTTAAGTCAAATGCAGTTTTTATTAAAACAAAAAGAGAATTTGAACAAATCATTAGGCCTGTTGGGTCTACTTTATGACCACCGACTTCAAGCTATGTATCCTAATTGGGTTGGACGTAATTATTTATCGATTGAACAAAAGGAGTTCTTTGTCATGGCAGAAGAGTATTATGGGAAAGACATTACGCCTGAGGATTTTTCAAACCCACCAAGAAAATACTCTAAAGAAGAACAAATTGAAATTATTTCCTTTTTTTATCAAATTAGTAACGGTCATATTGACTCATATAAACGAAATCAATCTATTGAGCTCTTAAATAAGAAGTATCCAGATTTCCAAACGGATAATCAATCTTATAAACATATGTTCTATTATGAGTGTATGCGATATTCTGACGAAATTGGCCAAGAACGAATGAATCAACTTCAAAGTGCATTTGATGTCCAGTCGTTTGGTAAAGAAGAGGACTCCGAACTTGAGCGTTCCACCACTTTCGGTCCGAAAACTAATCATAATTCAAGTTTCTTGTCTTATGATGGTTCTGATTTCTTTTCTATTCTTGAGAGTGCCATCCGTGAAGCTGATCGAAAATGGAGAGAAGATGAACTTGAACAGAAGAATAAAAACAAGAGGAAAAGACAAAAGGGAATGGAACGCTAGTATTGGGGTTATTTGATGGATGTCGAACACATTCTAGCGTTCTGGTCGAAGGCTTGCTATCTCACCCTTTTTCGTAGGTGGACAACAAAGTAGATAAAATCAGCAGGATCACTTACCTTGAAGCATTTTGAGGGTCCTCTACCGATTTGGAAGCTATAACCTATGGTCCAATGATTATGTAGAACCAATCTGTTTTTGTTGAAGATAGAAATCTGAGTCATATAGCTAGAGAAGGCTTTTATTGTTCATCCCCTGTGCATGCGATTAAGAAATTAGGATTATAATAAGTTCCATTATCTTCTACATATCGGAGACTTTGTTTGTAGCTGGAAAAGATGCACATCAATAAATGGAAATTAAAGGGGGGTATATTTTTGACCATTAGGATGAGAGCATATTAACATATTAGATGATTGAATAAAATAAAAAAAAGAGTTGATTTCCCATTTATTTTTTAGCCGGGGTTATGTGAAATGTTGGAGTTACCCGAGCTATTGTCGATAGAACCATAATAAAGATTTTAATTATTTTAAAATAAACCTCGTTAGAATATATATAATAACCTTCATCCAAAATAGCTAAATACTCATTATTCTTATGTAGCAAGAGTTGTTTGAGATTCTCACTATAATGTTGATTAAAAATATAAAGTTTAATAAACTCGTTACTGAAAAGAAAACACTAAAAAAACCTTTGGAATCACCAATTCCAAAGGTTTTACTTTTGATAAGATCCCTTATTTTATTAGATTGGTTGAAAGTAAACTAAAAAGACAGTTGTGAATCAAGGATTTTAATAAGCGTTTAGACGACAGTATGAAAAACGGTTCTGGCATCCAAATGAGACAAGTGAAATATCTCAATAATATCGTAGACACAAGATCATCGGTTTATTAAAAAGCGAGTTCGGTCGATGTTAAGATTGAAATCTTTTCGCACAGCAACGTCCATATTTCTAGAATAGAAGCTATGAATATGGTGAAAAAGTCAACTCGTTTTACAGGATAATTCTGTCCAAAATCGAAAAGAATTCATTGATAAACTGTTTGGCATCGCATCATAATCCGTAAGTTAGCAGGAAATTCATGTCCTATGTTTTTTTGAAATCATCTTTGCACCAGAACCCAATATTTTACATCCGTTTAATGTATTGATAAAAGGGCTGACTGTTCCATTTTTAAAAATCAAAGTGAGGAAAAGAATTATCGAAGTATAGGAATGAAATTCATTATTCAAAGGAAGTAAATAGAATTAAAAAGTTATGCCTAGATTACTTATACAGAGTGATAACAGCCAGTTGCTAGTAAAATGAGGCAACTGATTGCAAGATAAGGTGTTTTTATTGGATAATTCCTCTGCGCAAGGCTTCGGCTACTCCTTGCACTCGATTGAACACCTCGAGTTTTCGAATGGCGGATCGTACATAATCTTGAACGGTAAATTCGCTAATACCAAGGGATACAGCCATTACCTTCGTGCTTTCACCCCAAGACATTTTCTGCAATACTTCAATTTCCCTCCTGCTAAGTCTTTTGGAGTTTCCAGGGTAGTCGTCTTCCCCAAATATTTGCCCTAAATGTTGCCCATATACACCTAAAGAGTGAAGAAGGTTATCTCTAACGGTAAAGGAATCTGTACTCCCCATACAGGCATAGCCAACTACGTGTGAGCTATAGCTAATGGGAACTACTAGAATTTCAGTAGTGATGCCATTGGTATATTTTATAGGTAGTTGGTGAATCGATTGCGAATCGACATGTTTGGGCTTCCTTTCTTGAATGGCCGAATAGATGGGTGGCATGTTTCGAACATCTTCTCTCCACTCCTGCAAGGAAGATACTCCTTGTTTATCGATTCGTAATATGCCTTCACCGATTTTGCTTAACGTCGAATAGAAATAGAGACCCACACGGGAAAATTGAAAAAGATCCATAAATCCACGAACGGCAAGGATTTGCTTTTCGTGATGTGCAGGAACTGATGAAATGGATTGAATTTGCTTTTTTATTGCTATATCTAGCATGACTGTCCCCTCCATATGCTAAGTTTAAATATTTTAAATATTCCTATTATAACAAAAGTTATTCTGATTACAAATATCGTGAACGATCGAATAAAACTCTAGGGCTGACTAATCTATGGATCATTTAGGAGGAGAAGATAACTTTTCATGGAGAAGTACCCCTTAATTTTAGGGGATATGTTAATCAGAAAAGTTAAACTATTATTAGTGTTGCGAGCGGTTACATCTAGAGAAATAGCCACGAAGTGTAGGAATGATAAAAGTCATTTCTATTCGAATGAACCTTAATTTTCAGAAAGCAGGCGATGGAAATGAATAATTCTTTTTCTGAACTTCATTTAAGAACATCCATATCTAGCGGAGCGGGGGCAAGAAGTTTACTCCCGCAAATGATTCAGGGATTAGGCGGAAAGCGGGTCATCCTGTTTACGGATAAGGGATTAGTCCAGGCAGGCGTTGCTGCCCAAATCATTGATCTGTTTAAAGGCATAGAGGAGCACGTAGAGCTTGTTGGTGTCTTTGATGAGATCGAACAGGATGCCAAAGCGGAAAACGTCACCAAGGCTGTTCGGTTTTTCCGAGAGCATCAGGCGGACGCTTTGATTGCTCTTGGAGGTGGAAGCGTTCTCGATGCTGTAAAGGGCATCAAGTGGATGCTGCACAAAGGGTATGACGATACGGAGAAAGTTCTCCATTCCAGCATCAGAGAATTTCCGCCAGAAGCCCAACCGACGGGCATCCCGCATGTGGCAATTCCTACTACAGCAGGAACTGGTGCGGAAGTTTCGCCAATGGCAGTCATTTATAATGAAAAACTAGGCATGAAACTTGTGATTAGAACTCCATATCTTAATGCGGACATGGCCATCTTGGATCCTGAGCTGACAGTGGGATTGCCCCCGAAGATAACGGCCTTTACGGGAATGGATGCCTTGACACATGCGATAGAAGGCTATTTTTCAACAACAGCTACTCCATTTACGGATTCTTACGCCTTGTATTCTACCCATTTAATTGCAGAGAATCTGCCCATCGCAGTCAAGGAGGGATCCAACCTTGAAGCCAGAGGGAATATGCTGATGGCAAGCGCAATGGCGATAACGGCATTCGGTTTTGGTAACAATGGAGTGCCGGTGCATAACATGGCACATGTATTTGGAGCCAAGTTTAGAATTCCGCACGGCCTGGCCAATGCGGTGCTCTTGCCTAACATGATGGTTGCCCTGCCTTCTTTATATTTACCGAAAATTAAGCGGTTTGCCGAAGCGTTGGGAATTGAAAACCTGTCGTCTGATCCTCAAGAATGCTTGACGAGGGTAATCGAATTCATTCGTAATCTGCGGCAGCAAATCGGATTGCCGGATACCTTTGCTGAATTTAACCTTGAGTCTAATGTGCTTCAATGTATTGTCGATGAAGTGCAAAGTGATTCTGCCTCAGCCAGGTTCCTCATTCCAGCTGATGTAATCACCAAAGTGACTGAAGAAGTTTACGGACTAACTTCAAGCAAGGTGAACTCGTAACATATTCAAAGGAGGAATCAATTCATGTTAGATCCTCAAGCGAAGGACTTCCTGCATTTGTTGGGGGAAAGAGAACCAACCTCCGCTCTGACACCTGAAGAAAACCGTGCCAAAGGGGTGGCACTACAAAAATTGGCAGGTCCAGCAGAGCCGGTAGCCAAGGTAGAAGAGTACTGGATTCCTGTGGAAAATGGCGAAATTAAGGTGAGGGTGTATACCCCGGAAGGAGAAGGGATTTTCCCGGTTTTTATCTACCTTCATGGAGGAGGATGGGTTTTAGGAGATCTTGAAACGGTCGATGTACCATGCCGCAGCCTTGCCAATCAGGCAGAGTGCATTGTGGTGTCCGTCGATTATCGCCGGGCTCCTGAATATAAGTTCCCTACTCCTCTTGAAGATTGTTATGAAGCAGCAACGTGGGTAGCCGATTATGCCAGAGAATGGAAGGGAGATCCGACGAGAATCGCAATTGGTGGGGATAGTGCTGGTGGAAATCTCGCTGCATCCGTCACGATGAAGGCAAGGGATCAGGGAGGACCAACTTTTGTGTCAAAAATTTTGATTTATCCGGTAACGAGCCTCTCTTTCGATACGCCTTCGTACAAAGCGAATGGCGAGGGGTATTTCCTTACACATGATAGCATGGCGTGGTTTGCGCGACAGTATCTGGATAAAGAAGAAGACATGTTCAACGCCTACGCAGCACCACTACTGGCCAAAGATCTGAGTGGACTTCCACCGGCACTAGTCATTACGGCGGAATATGATCCACTTCATGATGAGGGATTGGCCTATGCCAACAGGTTGCGTGAAGCAGGCGTTTCTGTAGAATACACTTGCTACGAAGGCATGATTCACGGATTCTTCTGGATGGCGGGAATTATGGATAAAGGCAAGCGGGCGATTGAGCAAGTAGCCCACCACTTGCATTCATCCTTTCATGAATAAATGCCAGTTATATTTAGGAAGCTTAACGAATTTGATTGTTGAAATAGCTTAACTTTCTATAATCCGCCAATTTAGGTGGTTGAAGAAATCCTGCCATGCAGATGTTCTAACGGATAGAAAATATATTGCCGGTTCCCTTGACGATATGCCCATCAGGGGGACAAGGCTAGAACATTGCAAGCTATACTACGGGACGCTCTGAGTGATTTAATCGATTGTTTGAAGATTGATAAGTTCTTGAGTACAACTAGATTGTGATTAAGGGGAGGAATAAATATGACAAATAAGAATCAAATCATTAACCTAGATGCAGTTGTTGTAGGAGCCGGTTTTTCGGGGTTATACATGCTATATCGCTTACGTGAGGCTGGATTTTCCGTCAGTGCTTTTGAGGCGGCGGCTGATGTCGGTGGTGTATGGTATGCAAATCGTTATCCTGGAGCGCGATGCGACTCAGAGAGTATTATTTATAATTATACTTTTTCTGATGAGCTTCTTCAGGAATGGACATGGACTTCTAGGTTCCCGGAACAGGCGGAAATATTAAAGTACCTTAATTTCGTGGCAGATAGGCTTGACTTACGTCGTGATATCCAGTTCAATACACGCATTACAGCTGCTCATTACGATGATTTTAATAAAAATTGGAGTATCCAACTGGATGACGGTACCAATTTGACTGCTAAGTATTTCATCACGGGAGTAGGCTGTCTTTCTGCATCGAACACACCTAACTTTAAGGGCTTAGCTAGTTTTGAGGGGGAAGCATATCACACCGGACACTGGCCGCATGAAAAGGTAGACTTCAGTGGGAAGCGTGTCGGTTTGATTGGTACGGGTTCAAGCGGTATCCAATCTATCCCGGTCATTGCGGAAGAAGCGGGTCATCTCAACGTTTTTCAGAGAACGCCGGCGTATAGTACTCCTGCGAGAAACTATCGATATGACCCAGAATTTATACGTCAAACTAAAGAAAACTATGAAGAGATTAGGCAACAAATACGTTGGTCCTCAATGGGTTATCTTCATTCGGTGATCAACGATAAATCGGCATTGGAAGATACACCAGAAGAACGTCAGGAACAATACAAAAAGGTCTGGGAAAGAGGGGGATTAGGGTTTAGCCAAACGTATAATGACCTGTTGGTAAACGAAGAATCCAATGAAACAGCTAGTGAATTTATTCGTTCTAAGATAGGTGACGTTGTAAAAGACCCAGAGGTAGCTGAGAAATTAAAACCAAGCTACTACTATTCTGCAAAACGACCAGTCATAGACACCAATTATTATGAGACGTTTAATCGTGATAATGTCACCTTGGTAGATGTAAAGGATACGCCGATTGTTGAAATTACGCCTAAGGGAATAAGAACTTCGGAAGCGGAGTATGAACTGGATGTCATTGTTTTTGCTACTGGTTACGATGCGATGACAGGGCCTTTGTTTAAGATCGATATCCGTGGAAAAGACGGAGTGTCACTAAAAGAGAAATGGGCTGATGGAACACAAACGAGAACATACCTCGGTATCGCAAATGCTGGTTTCCCGAACATGTTTATGATTACTGGCCCTGAGAGTCCTTCCGTACTGTCCAACGTTCCCGTATCTATTGAGCAGCATGTTGAATGGATTGGTGATTGTATCGAATATCTTCGCGAGCATGAGGTGGAAACGATTGAGGCTAATAGGGAGGCGGAAGAGGCATGGAGTAAGCATTGTCAGGAATTAGCTGAAGCTTCGCTTCTTACTAAGGTCGACTCTTGGTACACGGGTGCAAATATTAAAGATAAGCCACGTGGATTCCTCATTTATGTTGGGGGAGTTGGGAAGTACCGTAAGATATGCGACGACGTAACAGCTAAAGGCTACGAAGGGTTTACTTTAACAACTTCGCACTCTAAAGAACCGGTTTCCTGAAAAATGGTATTGCGCGAATGAGGGGATATGTAAGGTGTCTATTGTATTCGGAAAAACAGATTCCTATCGCAAAGAAACAGTGAATTAAGGTTATCGTTCCGAAAAATCCTAATGGTGACTGAAGCGAAGATAATCGAATGGTACAACTAGAACCCAGCGTATTACAAGGTACCTCGCGTGAACAATTTCAGAAAAATTTGAATCGATTAACGGCAAGATCCTTCACCATGTATTGATAGAGGACGAAAAAAAGAAACAGCTGAATCGCGGAGAACAGAGGAAGAGGAAACATTCTTGATAGCGTCCTAATAAGTTTCATTACTCTGGAAAAGTCGGCTATACCTAGTTCGACTTTTCCTATAGATTAAAATCACGGAGGGAGCGTTGATGATGTATATCAATGGGGAATGGTTGGAAACGAATCAGGTATTTGAAGTAAATAATCCAGCAACAGGGGAAAAGGCGGGTACCGTTTATTTTGCTGGTGAAGAAGAGACGAACTTGGCCATTCAAGCCGCAGAGAAGGCGTTTCCCCAATGGGCTGGACTCACGGCAGAGCATCGCAGTTCGTATTTATGGCGAATTGTGGAGAAACTTGGAGAAAAAAGGGAAGAAATAGCTCAAATCATAACAAAAGAAATGGGGAAAACAATTCATCATGCCCGGCAAGAAGTAGGTTCGGCCATCGCCTTTTTTCAATGGTATGCAGAAGAGGCACGCAGAATTTATGGAGATATCATTTCCCCCTCCATAGCTAACAAACGTATCCAGGTGATTCGACAACCTGTTGGTGTTGTAGGAGCCATTACTCCCTGGAATTTTCCGTTGTCCATGGCTGCTAGAAAGTTGGGACCGGCTCTAGCGACTGGGTGTACAGTGATCCTAAGGCCTTCGAGAGAAGCTCCGTTGTCTTCAGTTGCGTTATTTAAAATCTTTGATGAAATAGGTCTGCCGAAAGGCGTGGCTAATCTCGTCATCGGACAATCAGGCCCTATTGTCAACACGATTATGAACAGCAGTATTGTGAAGAAAGTTTCCTTTACTGGTTCAACGGAAGTGGGGAAAATTCTCATTGGGCAGTCTGCAAAAACTGTCAAGCGAGTGTCGATGGAATTAGGGGGGCATGCCCCTTTTATCGTTTTTGATGATGCGGATATCGACTTGGCTGTTGAGGGTTTGGTAAAAAGTAAATTTGGCTCCAATGGACAACAATGCATCTGTCCAAACCGGATTTATGTGCAGGATAAAGTTTATGAGGAATTTGCTGAGAAGCTGAAAGAAAAAGTTCAAACTATCAAAGTAGGTAATGGATTGGATGAACAAAATGAAATGGGGCCTTTGGTAAATGCAGGAGCCATTGAAAAGGTCCAAGAGCAAGTCGACGATGCGGTTCAACTCGGAGCGTGTATCCTTAACGGTGGGAAAAGGCTGTCGGACGGAAGCTATTCCAATGGAAATTTTTACGATCCCACTGTTTTGTCTAATGTAACGGATAATATGCTGATTACTAGGGAAGAAACATTTGGACCCGTCATTCCACTTTTAAGGTTCAGTAGCGAGGAAGAAGTTATTGAAAGAGCAAATGCTATTGAATATGGACTTGCCTCTTACTTCTATACAAAAGATCTTTCCCGCAAGTACCGTGTTTCTGAACAACTGGAATACGGTATGGTAGGAGTGAATGATGCTATTCCCTTTGCAGTTCAAGCGCCATTTGGCGGCGTAAAAGAGAGCGGCATGGGTCGCGAAGGCGGAAAGTATGGATTGGATGACTATCTAGACACAAAAATGATTTCCGTACAGATTTAATAGATGATTGATACAGCTATATAGTTCGTTTTGAAACAGTATCAGGTTAGGTATATGTGAAGAGGTTCCGCATATACCCACTTTTGCACTTGTTTATCTTCATTCATCAGAAAACGCCCACCTCAATAGGTAGGTGAGATGAGTGCGGTTTACTTTCCTGTTCAGCGGGAGTCCAAACACCGGCTGAACGAAGTAAGGAAGGAAACCTAAGTACGCCGAGGCGAAATTGATTGTGCGTTTCTGTCTGTCATCGCTTTTACCCCGTGTTTTGCATATCGTTATAATAATGGGAATCAAGGTTTGTAAGAGGAAATATCTATATCCATAGATAGGGGGGGATGTTTATGCGTTGGGTTGTTCTGATTATTCTATTTTTCGGGTTTTTGATTAACTTTGCTGACAAGAGTGTTGTCGGACTTGCTGCTGGTTCTTTAATGGAAGACTTAAGTTTGAGTTATGCACAATGGGGAATTATTGGAAGTAGTTTTTTCTGGATATTTCCCGTAGCTGCGGTTTTCGTAGGGGTTCTTACCGATAAAGTCTCTCCCAAGAAAATTATAGCCTTCATGCTTTTAGCATGGTCACTTCTCCAGTTTGGAGGCTATATAATCGGCGGTTTTGCAACACTCCTTCTGTATCGTATTTTTCTTGGCCTCGCTGAAGGTGGATATGCTCCGGCATCCCTTAGACAATTGTTTGCTTATTTCCCCCCAGCTATGCGGGCACGGGTGACCACCATTTTTACCTCAGGTTCAACGGTTGGAGCTTATGCGGTCGCTCCTTTGGTTGTACTCTTACTCCAAATGGTAGGTTGGAGACATACGTTTGCTATTATGGGATTAGTCAGTTTGGTTCTATTAGTCGTGTGGGTTACTGTAGTTCCTAAAAAAACTCCAGAACTAGCAGAACTGGCAGTTAAGTCTAACTTTGCTCCAAAAAGGAAAGTTACTTGGTCGGAATTATACCCGGTTCTGTTGTCACGAACTAGTATATTTACTTTGTTTGTTGCATTTGGATTCTTCTGTCTATCGAGTTGGATGCAGATTTGGATGCCTTTATACTTTCTAAAAGTGATTCAAGTATCGGAAATGGGAATGGCATATGCCACATTGACAGTCGGAGGAACATCGCTGATTGTGTCGCTATCCATGGCAACTATCTCTGACCGCATATTTAAAAATACACAAAACGTACGTGCGGGACGGGTGAAGGTAACAGGAATTGGAATGCTTCTTGGTGGCTTGTTTTTTGGATCACTTTATTTTACCCAATCGGTGGCGTGGGCTATCATCGGAATTACATTGGCGTATGGATTTAGCTACCTTATTGTTTCAACATCCCATATCATTATGTGCAATCAGCTTCCTGAACGCACATCCACTATTTCTGGAATGATTGTTGCCTTTCAGAACGTCGCAGCAGCTTTATGCTCGTTGATCACTGGATTTATTATCCAATCCACTGGGAGTGATAATATAGTTCAAGGATTTCAGTATTCATTTCTAATGATTTCTTCGATCATGGTAGTTGTTGCAATACTATTTATAGGCTTTGTTCATCCTGATCGGAAAGAGAAAAAAGTCAAATTGGATGATATGGAGAAGGCGGTGTCCAGTTCTTAAGAAATATGGACTTGCTATACGCAAAAAAATAAGGTAGGGGGAAGAGCAATGGGTTTTGAAGAAAAAGTTGTATTAATCACAGGGGCGACCGGTGGAATTGGTAAGGAAACGGCTCGTTTATTTGCCAACCAAGGAGCGAAACTGGCGTTAGTCGATTTGGATCATAAAAAACTAGAATCGCTTGCCGAGGAACTGGAGCTAGAGGATTATTTGCTGCAAACTGCTGATGTGACAAGTGAAGAGCAAGTAAAGAATTTTGTTCAGCTGACAAAGAAGAAATACGGAAAAATTGACGTTTTCTTCAATAATGCGGGAATAGAAGGAAAGGTTGCTCCGATTACAGAAACATCTTCAGAGGATTTAGATCAGGTTTTGAATGTCAATATCAAGGGTGTCTTTTTTGGTTTAAAGCACGTGATGGCTATCATGATGGAGCAAAGGTCAGGAAGTATCATCAATTCGTCATCTATTACGGGGTTAAAGGGCTCCGTTGGCTTGGCTCCCTATTCTGCCTCTAAGCATGCCGTGCTTGGATTGACCAAAACAGCATCCTTAGAATCGGCAGAAATGGGGATTCGGGTGAACGCAATCTGCCCCGGATATGTCGACACCCGAATGATGCAGGCCATTGAGGGTGGAAAAGGACCAGAGCATGTGAATCAGATGAGAGATAGAGCGTTAGCGAAGGTACCAATGAAGCGCTATGCCCAGCCGGAAGAAATTGCAGAGCTTGTTTTGTTTTTAGCTTCAGATCATGCTTCTTTTATCACAGGAAGCCATTATGTCGTTGATGGAGGGAATCTGGCATAAGATTGTGTGAAACAATAGTTGATATAGCGATTGAAGGGGGCTCTTTCAAAAGAAAGAGCCCCCTTCATTGTGCGCCCAGTATGGGCGTAGTCTATAGGGTGCAAGTCCCGAACTGCGAAGGCTGAAGGCGCGAATCGAACGTTGGAAATAATTCAGCTGCACGAGGTCGCAATAATGTGAAAACCTCCACAAACCAATCAATAGTTAATGCATTAAATCGAAGAAGCTCAATAGTCTGGTCTAGACCAAAGTTTAATTCTCCATTAGTAGGAGAAAAGGGGCTTCTTATGTTAGGCGGGTTCTGGTGCAAGAACTTCAAGACTATTGCAATTAATCTCTAAATCTTGGACATACTGATACTATTACTCTAAAAAAAGGTGTGTGATCGGTATGGAAAGAGAAGATTTGTTCAAATGGAAGCACTATCAGCCTGACATTATTTTGTTAACAGTACGATGGTACCTACGGTACAACTTAAGTTTTCGTAATTTGGTTGAAATGATGGAGGAGCGTGGCTTATCCATGGCTCATACAACGATTATGCGTTGGGTTCATCAATATGGACCTCAATTAGATAAAAGAGTACGTCGTCATCTTAAGCCAACAAATGACTCTTGGAGAGTCGATGAAACGTATATCAAAGTAAAAGGTCAACGGATGTATTTATATCGTGCAGTCGATTCAGAAGGGAATACCATTGATTTTTATCTAAGTGAATCAAGAGATAAACAAGCAGCCAAGCGCTTTTTCAAGAAAGCCTTGGCTACTTCTCATGTTTGTAAACCTCGTGTCATAACAGTGGATAAAAATCCAGCCTATCCTGTAGCGATTCAAGAGTTAAAAGAAGAGAAACGCATGCCTGAAGGCATACAAATAAGGCAAGTTAAATATCTCAATAATATAGTAGAACAAGATCATCGTTTTATAAAGAAGCGAGTTCGTTCGATGTTAGGATTGAAATCATTTCGTACAGCTACTTACATACTGAGTGGCATAGAAGCCATGCATATGATTAAAAAGAAACAGGTTCATCAAGGGGTGAAGTCTGCCCAAAATCAAAAAGAATTCATCCATAAATTGTTTGGATTAGCTTCATAAGTTAGCAATTTAAAGGAAACTTACACTCTATGCTTATAACGAGTGATTTTTGTACCAGAACCCAATTTTTTTCCGAATATTTTCCTCCAAGTCAGTTAATTCATTCAGCTTTAAAACAAGATCTGCGTGCTTGGCTTTAAGAATGTCCAAAGACTTACTAAAATTACGTTCATTGAAATAATCCTTTATATCGTCCGTACTCATTCCAAGTTGCCGTAACTCTTTAATGGTCCCTAAAACCTCGTACTGGGAAATAGATTAGTAGCGATACCCCGAGTGTGGATCGATATATTGCGGCTTAAATAAGTCAATCCGATCATAGTGGCGCAAGGTCTCCGCAGTCATCCCTCGTAACTTTGCCATCTCATCAGCTATTGACCTTTGTGTAACAAAAACCTTTATAATCAAAGATACACAATATTCAAAAGAATCTGAGTATTCTTTGTGAATTGGAGGGAGCTGATTATGGCAAGGAAGAAGCTTGTTAGAACACTTACTTTTTCACAGGTTGTTTTTTTAGGGATTGCTTGGAATTGCTTGGAATAACCCCATAGTATTTTTTTATACCTATGGAATAGCTGCCGTAACCTCACATGGTGTAATTACGGGTGCGTACATTATTGCATTTTTAGCAATACTTTTTACAGCGCTCAGCTATGGAAAGATGGCGAAAGCATACCCTATCTCAGGTTCAGCTTATACATTTACTCAAAAATCTATTAATTCTGAAGTTGGGTTTCTTGTCGGCTGGACAATTATGCTTGATTATATGTTAACACCTATGGTGACGTGCTTGATGTCCACTGTCTTTATAAGTGCAGTGTTTCCGTGGATTCCGCATTATGTGTGGATTATTCTTTTGACTGCTATCATAGTGGTACCGAGCATACTAGGTGTAATGATATCAGCGTCCACAAGTAAAATTTTCGTTATTGCTCAAATCATTTTCGTTTGTTTTTTCTGAATATTAACCGTCAAAAGTTTATTAGAAGGAGTAGGGACAGGCACTCTTTTCTCAAGTAAACCATTATTCAATTCAGATGTTCCCTTGTCAGTTTTCTTAGCAGGAGCTTCAATTCTTTGTTTTAGTTTCCTCGGTTTTGACTCACTTACTACCTTGTCAGAGGAAACAATCAATCCCGAAAAAACCATCCCAAGAGCTATTATCATAATGCTTATGTTTATAGGGATTTTGTACATTGGCTCTTCCTACTTAGCACAATTGGTGCAGCCGGGTTTTTCATTCGAACACGCTGATTCTGCAGCCATGGAAATCGCGATAATTGTTGGGAACTTTTCTTCGGGAGTCGCTACAATTACAAGTGCATCACGTGTGTTATATGCAATGGGACGGGATTCTGTATTGCCTAAAAATCTATTTAGTTATTTTCATCCCAAATTTAAAACACCGTCACACGGCATTATTGTGATAGGTATAGTTTCTTTACTAGGTATCTTGTTAAACCTGGATCAAGTCATCAAGTTTATCGGACTCATTGCTTTTACATCCGTTAATCTATCTGTCATCGCCCATTATTTTATAAGAAATCAGAAACGCTCTTTTAAGACTGCATACGGTATCATTTTTACCGTTCATGGGTGCAGCATTTTGGATGGTATGTGGCTTGGCATATCTTCTTTACATGACAAAATTTTTTCACAAGCCCCTTCCTGAGTTTCATTTTGATGAAGAGATAATTCCTCAAAAGGTAGAGGACATGCAATCAGGTTTTTCCACTGAAAGGAGTAAGTATATGTAACTGAAGGAGGTGTTTTTTCAAATTAAAGAAACTTGAAAGCACTATCTATTTTTGGATGTAAGATCGTTAAAGTAAGACTATTATTAGTCGAAAAAAGAACCCAATTTTGTAAGGCCTTTCAAAATGCCGTTTTTTCCTTTAATACCTATTTTCGTAATAATAGCAACTACTATAGCTATATATACTCAATCATGGAAAGACATTAGTCTAGCTGTTGCTTTTGTCTCTTTTCCTTAATTTATTATTATTTTTATATACGACCTAGAGATAATAAAGAGTCTAAGGAAAATATAAAGTCCGAATCTTCTATCATTAACAAATAAGAGGTATTTTAGATTAAAAAAATATAGGAGGAGTTGTAAATGAACATTTTAGTTACTGGTGGCAAGGGTTATTTGGGAAGATATATCGTAAAAGAACTGCTAAACCAAGGGCATACCGTTATCGATTATATAAGAGATATGAGTCTGCCTTCCGAAGATCCAAAGCATGTACATGTGTTCGGTGAACTTTATGACGTACCTAGACTCATTACGACCATTCAAAATCATAAGATTGATAGAATTATTCACACTGCTGCACAATCACATCCAGATGTAGGGGTAGAGGTACCAATTGCGACTGCTGAAGCCAATGTCATGGGAACCATGGGTGTACTAGAGGCAGCAAGATTGACTGGAGTTAAAAGAATTGTTGTCTATAGTTCTGAATGTGCATATGGTGATACTCATGAGGATATTATTACAGAGGATCATCCGTTAAATCCGAGAACTCCTTATGGTGTAACAAAAGCAACTACAGAGATGATGGCTAGGGCATACAATGAATGTTATGGCATGGATATAATAGCCTTACGAGTTTGTCAAGTTTGGGGCCCTGCACAGGTCATGCAGGAATATATCCGTGATGCTATTAAAGCTGCTGTAAAAGGCGAAATGTTCTATTTACCGTCGGGAAGTGAACAGAAGTTTCAGTTGATATATGTAACTGATGCAGTAAGAGCCTCATTAGCTGCATGTTTTACAGAAAAGAAAAATGAGTTAGCAGTATACAACATTACAGGTGGCTATCAGCAAACATTTGGAGAGGTAATTAAATTGTTACAAGAAGTTATTCCCGATGCTAAATTTGATGTTGGGCCAGGGGAACTTGGTTATGATCATCAGAGTTTATTTGATATCAGCGCTGCAAAGAATGATCTAGGTTATGTTCCTCAGGTGTCCTTAATGGATGGCCTAAAAATGTATGTCAACTGGTTAAGAGAAAATGATTTTTAATTTTGTTTAATGGCCTATTTTGAATAAGTTGGAGCGAGGAATATAAAATGAAAAAATACTCAGTTAACAATACCCCTCTTTACCTGAATATGAAGAATATATTACTTGAAGCAATAAGGAATAACGAAATTGGTGATAATGGAAAACTACCATCTGAGCAAGCCCTTTCAAAATAATTTGGTGTGAGTAGAGCTACAATTTGTAGCGTATTGTAGTCACTTGAAATGATGGTGTAATTTATAAGAGGCATGGGAGTTCAACGGTGATTAATACTGAAGGTTTACAGGTAAAGATGTGTATTGACGAATTTAAAGGGTTTTTCCAACTTATTCAGGAAAGTGGGCATTAACCATCCATTGGGCAAAAGGATCTAGTTACCGTTTCCCACGATAAGAGAATTGCAGATTTTTTAGTTGTAGATAAAGAGGAAGAGCTTTTATTAATACAACGTTTATTCATGTGAGACGGTAAACCTGTGATTTTGGCTCTGAGTACACCCTAAATGTAAGCTTATAAAAGAACTAAAAGTTGACGAATTTCCTGAATCCATTTTTGAACTGGCAGATATGTTTAGCAATGACTCGATTGCACACTCAATTACTGAACTTAGATCATCAATGGCTGATCCTAATCTGAAAAAGAAGATGAAGATGGAGAAAAATGAAACACTTCTTAAACTAGAAGTTCACTATTGTAAATAGGGAGAACCACTTATTTTTTCTGAAATACTTGTAAGGGATAAAATAATACGTTTTCATGCCGCTAGAAGAAGAAAGGGAATTTTAGAGGTGGTGTTTAACTTCCTAATTCAGGGAGCTATTCTGCCAGCAAGTTTTGTACTAGGGATAGGCGACTTTACAAAAGATTTAATTCCAGGTTTACAGGTTTCAAGCCAAGTAGTAGCGCTTATTGCTTTGAGTCTGGTGGTGATTATTGCAATTATGAGTGTTGAATTGGGTGCTTGGGTAACAATTGCCGTGGTTATTGTACAGTCAAGTGTGCTGATAGCTGTGGTTGTAGCTGCCTTTGTTAATCCACATCAGGCATTTATGGATATTACATTCAATCCCACTATGTTAAAGGATGGTGTCCTTGTTCCTGTTACTTTAGGAGTTATGATTACTACTTTAGCGCCAGCATTTAATGTTATTAACGGTTATGATGCAGTGTTAGGTTTTTCAGAAGAAATGAAGGGTGGACCAAGGGTTCTTGCGAATACAGTAATTAAGGCTGCAATACTAGCAGCTGTTTTGATTATAGTGCCACTCATTGCAGGCGTTATTGCTGCTCCAAACTTAGAAGAATTCTTCGGTTCAAATGCACCGATCGTTTACTCGGTAAAACAAGCCTTTGGACCTCAGATTGGAGCTTTGATAAGTATCGGAGTGATCTTTGCACTATTTAATACAGCATTATCTCTCTTTATGTACTTCAGCCGAGTTGTCTATGCGACAGGCCGTGATAAAGTCTGGACACGTAGTATTAATAATGTGCTTGCGAAATTAAATAAGCATAGTGTACCTGCAGCAGGAGTTGTGGTGTTGTTTGTTCCCTGTGTAGCTTTTCTTTTTATCTCACAACTTAATTGGCTTCTTATTTTTTCTGGAACAGTTATATCCGTAGTATATTTTTCGTCGGAGTATCTGGAATTCTAAGTAGAATTAATAATTCGGATGTAGAAAGGCCCTTTAAAATGCCATTGTGGCCATTACCAAGTCTTATTTCTTTTTACTGGCTTTGCTATTGTTACTCAAGGAACTCAGTATCTGATTGGGGAGTTAGTTCTTGCAGCGGTAGCCTTAATATCTTATTTTTTCTTTTCAAAAATTAACATGAACACTAATGAAGATAGCAATGAAAGTTCTAAAACGAAAGGAGTAATATAATGTCTAAAAGAGTTGTGGTTATTACTGGTGCAGGAAGAGGTATTGGATTAGCGACTGCCAAAAGATTTGCCCTAAGTGGAGATTTGCTTTCACTCAATTTCCACACATCAGATGATGAATTAGCTGAGGTAGCAAAAATCGCAAAGGAGAATGGTGGAGACGCAATAATTCTTCAAGCAGATTTGAGTGTACATGAGGAAGCTGTAAATTTTATTAAAAAAACTGAGGAATATTACGGAAGAATAGATGTGTTGATTAATAATGCTGGCATTCTTCAATCAAAAGATGCTCATACCATTGAATGGCATGAATGGCAAAGAATGATTAATACAAATTTAGGGAGTACTTGGTCTTGTATTAGTACTACATTACCCGGTATGATTGAGCGGAAAAGTGGGAGGATCATTAATGTTAGCTCTGAGCTAGGGTTAGTTGGATTCCCAACATATGCATCTTATTGTGCTTCTAAAGGTGCAATCATTGCTTTAACCAAAGCTTTAGCTAAAGAATATGCTCCCATCGGCATACTTGTAAATTCAATTGCACCTGGACCAGTGGAAACGGATATGCTTATTAAGGACACAATTGAATACAATGATGAGACTAGGGAACAGATTCCTTTAAAACGTTTTGGACAGCCGGATGAAATTGCATCGGTCATTGAATTCTTGGCAGGGTCTGGTGGAACATTCCTGGTTGGGCAAATAATTAGTCCTAATGGGGGAACAGCAATATAGTATTGAAAGGGGCTAAACAGAAATGAGAACACGGATTATGGCAAACTTAACGTGGCCGGAGATTAAAGAAGCAGCTGATCGGAATACTGGAGTCATATTGCCGATAGGATCAACTGAACAACATGGATATCATTTACCCTTTTAGACGTTGGTTAAGAAAATCAAGGATATCTTTTTGATTATTTACATTTCCAGGAGGCAAAAAACTAGCTTGACCTTGAATAAGGGGATAAATAATTTGGTGTTTCGTACTTCTGTAAAGCAATTTTAAAACATTCAAGGTTCCTTGAGATGTAAGTACTAATCTGTGAAATTCCCTTAATATTTTTTCTAGATTCCGCAGCATCTGATGATGATGATTAATAATTATAGAATGTAAATCTTGAGTTATGTCTACAAAACGTACATTTTCGGTAATTAAAAGTAAGGGAAAGTCATGTTGGTTTGCCAAGGCAATCATTTCTTCTGGAAAGGACTCGAAATAACGGCCTATCTCTAAGCATAAACAAGATGCATTCAATTCTATTAAATTTTCAAGATAGGATAAAAAAGATACCTTGTCTGATTTGAAGTTAATCCCTGTTGTTAGGATCATTTCTTGGCCATGAATTAACGAGTCAAAATTATCAATTTCCAGAACATGAACTCAACGAATACTTCTTTGTAACCCATTTTTACCTGCAACCACTCTAGTGCCTTTAAGAGAGGGCGTTTTAACACATCATTTATGGAAATAGGGAGATCAGAACTCATAGAACTATCCTCCAATCGTTAATTATTGTTCAGGTTTTATTATTATACATGAAACGAATAAAGAAATCAGAAGGTTGTAAAAATAAAATCTCTTTTTCTTTACACTTTGTCCAATGGAAACGCTTTCTGGATTTATATAATTACCTCATGAATAGATTACAAAATAGAGTAGCAGAAGGAAGGTGATAGATTACTAGGGAAGTTGAGAGAAAAATTTCAGGTAATGAGAAAGAAAAAGGGAGATAGTGAAATGGAAATCAATATCAAACGGGTGATGAATGACTTCGCAAATATTGTAAGATACACGAAAACCCCGCAAAATGGTTGTACACGGTTTTCCTACAGCCCTGAGGACAAACAGGCAAGAGACTATCTGATCTCACAGATGATGAAGCTGGGCCTTGTAATCAGGATAGATGCTATTGGAAATATTAGAGCTAAGTATGGGAAGGAAATAGATAAACCATCCATCATGATCGGATCACATATTGACACCGTAGAAAATGGTGGGAAGTTTGACGGGTTAACTGGCGTTTTAGCGGGTTTAGAGATAATTAGAGTGTTGAAAGAAGAGGAAACTGAATTAAAGCATCCTATCGAGTTAATTATTTTTGCCGAGGAAGAGGGTTCTAACTTTGGGATTACTATGCTTGGCAGCAAGGTATTGACAGGAAAGTATAAGTTAGGGGATTTAAAATTCATAAAAAATGGAGAGGGGAATTCCGTTTACGAAACAGTTAAAAGTTTTGGGGTAGACATAGAGAATGTAGAGAAAGATGTTTTGAGAAAAGATAAAGTGGATTCGATGATTGAACTGCATATTGAGCAAGGGGCAGTACTGGAGACGCAAAATAAATCGCTTGGGATCGTGCAAGCCATTGTTGGAATGAAGACATTTAAAGTTACCCTGGAAGGAGATTCCAATCATGCGGGCACTACTCCTATGAATCTAAGACGCGATCCAATGGTGGGAGCGGCAAGTATCATTTCCCATATCCAGAAAGCGGCAAGCGAACTTGCTCTGCCAACAACGGTTGCCACTGTTGGGAAAATATCCTGTCAGCCAAATATGGCGAACGTCATTCCTCAGAAAGTGGAATTCTTTGTGGATATAAGAGATGTAGAACCTCTAGGGATTGAAATGGTATCCCATGAACTAGCTGAAAAGGTAAAGGCTGTTTCAGCTGAAAACTCGCTGAAGAGCCATATGGAATTGGTGGGGGCCTCCAACAGTGTAAAACTATCTTCCAGGATTATTGAGCTTATTGAAGAAACAGCAAAAGAACATCATTTTAATTACATGAATATGAATAGCGGTGCTGTTCATGACGCAGCGATGATGACTGAAGTGACAGATGTAGGCATGATTTTTATCCCGAGCATGGGCGGTAAAAGCCATTGTCCTGAAGAATATACAAAAGAGGAGGATATTAAAGCAGGATGTGATCTACTTCTAAATGTTATTAAGAATTTGGCTGTAAGTAAAAAAGAATCACAGAAAGTTAATAATTCTAGCAAGTAAAATTTATCCTAATACTTATACGAGGAGGAATAATGATGAGTTTATTAATCAAAAACGGAACAATTGTAACGGCTATAGACGAGTATGTTGGAGACATTTTAATTGAGGGGGAAAAAATCGTTGCAGTTGGTCAAAACCTGAACTACCCAGTCAGCAAGGTAATTGATGCAATGGGTAAATATGTCTTGCCTGGTGGAGTCGATCAGCATGTTCACTATTCTTTTGATTTTAAAGGTGAAAAAGTAAGAGGATTTGAAACTTCTAATGCTGCAATTGCAGGTGGAACAACGACAGTTATTGAGTTTGTTAACCAAGAGGCTGGCAAAGGGATTGCCGAAACTATTTTTGAATATGACAAAAAAGAAGTTTCTAAGCTAGCGATGGTTGATTACTCCTATCATGGCGTAATATGCGAACCAACAGACAAGGTATTTGCGGAAATCTCGAATTTACCGGACAAGGGTATATCGACAGTTAAAATATTTATGGCTTATAAAGGTCTTCCATTCCATTCCGATGACGCGGCCCTTTTTAAAGTATTAAAGGCTTCAAAGGATTCCGGAGTCACTGTTATGGTTCATGCGGAAAATGCAGATGTGATCGATATTTTGCAAAAGGAATGTGTTGCAAAAGGTCAAACAGCTCCTTATTATCATGCAGTATCTCGGCCTACGCTTGTAGAAATTGAGGCTACACAAAGAGCTATTAATCTAGCAGCTTTAGCTGAAGCACCTATTTATATTGTTCACGTTACAGCTAAGGATGTTATGGAAGTTATCAGGGATGCTAATAATAGCGGAATCAAAGTGTATGGTGAAACATGTACCCATTATCTTATGCTCGATAAAAAAGATTTAGCCAAGCCAAATTTTGAAGGTGCAAAGTATGTATGTTCCCCTGCCCTTAGATCTGAAGCTGATCGAAAGGCCCTTTGGGAAGCTATTAATCATGGCTGGTTAAATTCTGTCAGCTCTGATCACTGCGGATTTGACTGGAAGAATCAAAAGCATATGGGAGTTGATGATTTTACAAATATTCCAAACGGATCTCCAGGAGTTGAAAATCGGTTAGGCATTCTTTGGACATATGGCGTGAATACAGGAAAAATCTCTAGACAACGCCTAGTTGATTTATTCGCAACTACTCCTTCGAAAATAAACGGGTTATCTCATCGTAAAGGACATATCGGAGTTGGGATGGATGCTGACATCGTAATTTATAATCCAAACCATGAATCTATTATTACAAATGAAACGAGTTTGCATGGTGTTGATTTTAATATCTATGAAGGATTTAAACAAGAAGGAAAAGTGGATAAGGTATTTCTACGTGGAAAAATGATGATTGAAGATGGAAAATTTATAGGTCAAGAAGGTGAAGGACAATTTATTCCTCAAAATGCATTCGGATTATGTTTTGAAGACATTAAAAAAGTAAAAAAATTGGAGTCTGTCAGTAAAATTTAATATCATTTTGTATTTCGTATTGTCCTACCTTTTGAAAAGTCAAAAGACAATTAATGTTAAGGAGTGGTCAAATGAATGCAGAAAAAGACTGAAAATTCTGTAAATCAATCTGTTGATATAGATTATACTTTGACTCATGTACCACATTCTGCACGTAAAAACTGGATTGCGATATTTGCAGTTCTTCTTGGTTTTACCTTCCTTGCAACTACAATGTCTGCAGGGGCAAATCTTGGTACTGCGTTTAATTTTTCCGATTTATTAAGTATTTTAATGATAGGAAGTATCATAGTTTTCTAGGGGGATTGATTTGAATGTTAATTAAGAATGTAAATATTCGTAAAAAAGATGGTTTATGGGATATAGCAATACAGGATGGAAAGATCAAGAAAATAGAAAGAAATATAGACCCTATTGAAGGAGAAGAGATAATAGATGGAGGGGGAGGATTAGTAATACCTCCATACGTTGATTCTCATACACATCTAGACTATGTTGGTACTTATGGGGATCCAATATATAATTCAACCGGTACCTTATTTGAGGGGATAGATATATGGAATGAACGAAAAAAGGACATAACTTTTGAAGACGTAAAATCCAGGGCTTCAAAAGTTTTAAAATGGAACATTGCAAATGGAACGCAGTATGTGAGAACACATGTTAATACAGATGAACCTGGATTAACATCACTAAAGGCAATGTTAGAGGTAAAAGAACAATTCGCCCCATTTATTGATGTTCAGATCGTTGCCTTTCCCCAGCACGGAATCTTAAATTTTAAAAATGGATTAGAGTTAATAGAAGAAGCCCTAGTAATGGGGGCAGATGCAATTGGTGCCATTCCACACTTTGAGGACACAAGAGAAGATGCGGTTGATTCGATTAAGGAAATATTTAAACTGGCAGAAAAATACGGAGTGCTTGTAGACGTACATTGCGATGAAACTGATGATGATCAATCACGAGGGATTGAAGTAGTTGCAGCACAAGCTTCAAGATATGATATGGGGAAATTAGTTACAGCCAGTCACACAACTGCAATGGCTTCATATAATAACGCTTATGCGTTTAAACTATTTGGATTATTGAAAAGAGCAAACATTAATTTTGTTGCAAATCCCTTAATTAATATTCATCTTCAGGGACGTTATGACACATACCCAAAACGCAGAGGAATTACACGAGTTAAGGAATTACTAGAGGCCGGATTAAATGTAAGTTTTGGAAACGATGATATTATGGATCCATTTTACCCACTTGGGGTAGGAAATATGCTTGAGGTCCTTCATATGGGTGTTCACGTTTGCCATTTGACGGGCTATCAGGAATTACTAGACTCCTTTGATTTAGTTACCACTAATGGTGCAAAAACACTTAATATAATGGATAGATACGGTATTGAAGTAGGAAAATCAGGCAATTTAATCATCTTACCGGCCCAAAATGAGTATGAGGCCCTTCGAAAGCAAGTTAAACCATCCTATTCTATTAGAAATGGGAAAATTATAGCGAAGGTGGAGTCTCCAAATCCAGTAATATATAGGGGGAACGAAGCAGAGAAAATTGACTTTTTAATGGAAGCTTCCAGTTTAAAAGCTTCTAATTTGACTCAAGCTTAAATAATAAACAACCCTAAACGATGTAACAACAATTGGTAAAGGAATGAATTTCATAATCCTGAGCCCTACGGGCTCAAGGGTTTTAAAAACTAAAAAAGGGAGTACCTCCCCAAAAAGTCGAATTGTAGGTTTACAACCTTTAATGAAATTGAAGCCGCTTGGTCTAGTGGGAAAATACAATTTGATCACCTTCAAAATGTGAATTTAAATAAACTTTTAAATTCATAGCAAAATGTAAGCGGTATCCTTTTAATGCGCTAAAGAAGGATTAATAAGCACTGCAAACAAAAGGAGGGATTACGTATGGGTTTCTTAAATTTTATTGGTTATGACAAGAACGGGAGTATTAATGAATTGCCAACTACACTTCATAAAGGACAATTGGGAACAAAGGATGTAACTCTATCAGCATTAGGTTTTAATGCGCCAGCATGGGTAGCCGCATCTTCTATGTCTATTTTATATACTATATCAGGACATGCGGCTCCTTTGGCTATCCTTATTGCTTACTTTTTCCCAATGCTTGTTATTGCAATCAGTATGGTCTATTTAACACGAGAGGCTCCTTCAGCTGCTGGTGCATTTACATTTTCCGCAAAGTTTATACATCCAAATATAGCGACTATTCTTGGGTGGTCATATGTCATTAATTGTTTGGCAGTTGCAGCCATGACGGCTGTAATTGGAGCCCAGTATATTCAATCACTTATCCCTGCACTTAACGGTATAATTGTGGCGAAAATTTTGGGAACAGTTATGTTAATTGTTTTTCTTTTTGTTGGGTTGAGAGGAATTAGTATAACAGCTAAGGTTGCTGGCATTTTTCTTATCTTTGAAATAGCTGTAGTTGTGGGATTAGGCATATTAGGTATTCTAAATCCACATGTGAAAGATGTGTCATTTACCTCATTATATTCTCCTTCTGCAGCTGGAGGTTGGTCAGTGATCGGACCTGGTGTCTTATATGGAATGTGGATGCTAGCGAACTTTGATTCAACCATAAACTTTATAGAAGAGGCTAAACACCCTGTACGTACCGTGCAACGTTCTCTTTTACTTGTTTTGTCATCGGCATTTGTTATTTACAGTGTTGCAGCTATTGGCTGGCAATATGCAGTTCCGGTCGAAAAGTTAGCTGCTGTAGCTGAAGGTGGAAATGGTGGAGCTATCGCTGCCGTCGCTAATGAATATTTACCTTCAACCTTTAGTTGGTTCGCAATTTTTGTGGTTATAACTTCGTCAGCCGCAGGCTTACAGATTTCAATGACTTCTGGTGCACGTACTGCTTATCGTATGAGCCAGGAAGGACATATTCCGGCAATTTTTAGCTCTATAAATAAGCACAAGGTTCCTTGGTTGGTAAGTTTAATTATTATTCTACTAGCTATTGGTTTGGTCTGGTTTAAACCGTATTCTCAGCTTGCATTTTATTATGATGTAATCACTATTACACTTGTTTTCAACTATCTGGCTATAGCATTGTCTTTTATATTTGCTATGTTTAAACGTTACGGAAAGGGAAAGGCATTGTTAATATCCATTCTACCGATACTTTCTATGTTTGTGCTTGGTTATATTGGTTATACAGCCGGAAGTTCTGCTTGGTATATCGGAGTGGGAATTATCATTACCGGAATTTTGATTATTTACGGAAGGGGTGGAAGGAGATCAACTAATTATAGTTACAGTAGTATCCAAGAAGAAGCAGAGGTTAAGTGATTTATAATCCTAAAGCTTAGCTCTTACTAATAATATAATACATCATAATGAATATAATATTACTGGCGGCACACAAATCAGTTATGAAGAATTAATAACTTATGTTAAAGAAATATATCCGACTGCGGATATATCTATTGGTCCGGGAACGATTGATATTCTTGATATGAATGCCCCTTTTGATATTACAAGAGCAAAGGAAGATCTTGGATTTATTCCGGAAATTGATCTATCTACAGGAATCTACGAATATGCTAAATGGTTAGAAAAACATCCGTATTAGTGATAGAAATATAGATATTAAGAAATATTCTTTTGTTTCTTTTTTGTTTAATTAATGGTGTCACTAAACCTTGAAGTGCCCCCTATCAAGTAGACAGTGGAAATAATAAAAAGCGATTTAAGCGGCTTTAGCTCTATATTCCATAGGGCTAAGGCCGTTTAATCGTTTTTGATATCGATTGTAATGATAAAAATTTATATACTCAATAACTGCCTCTGTTAACGCTTCAAACGTTTCATACATTTGTAGATATGAAAGATATGTAACAGCGGTTTTTAACCGTTACAAAAACAAGGTGAAATATTGGATGACGTTCGATGAAATTAACAGCAGCCTACATATGCCGATTTTAGGTTTTGCAATCCAAAAAGAAGAAGATCGCTATCAACCTACTTTTCAGGCATATCACCATCAATTTGTTGCAAGCGCTAGAGCAGTACAGCTTTGTCATGAAATCATTCCAGGTTCTCAAATTGGATGTATGATTGTATATGCTCCTACTTATTCTGTTGATTGCAACCCTGAAAATGTGTTATATGCACTAAAAGAAGAGCAATTGTTTAATTACTTCTGTGGAGATGTTCAAGTAAGAGGAGAGTACCCAGCTTTCATTAAGCGATAGAACATGGAATAAAACTTGAAATTCAAGAAGGTGACCTTGATATAATGAAAGGAAAATACTGTTGATTATATCGCTTTTAGTTATTATATGTCCCGTACAGAGAAGAGGGAAAAAACACCTGAAGATGTGGGTCAAGGGAATATCTTAGGTGGAATTAAAAATAAATTTTTAAAAGTAAGTAATGGGATGGGAAATTGATCCGATCGGACTTCAAATCTCTTTAAATCAATTGTATGATCGTTACCAAAAGCCGTTATTCGTTGTGGAAAACGGTCTTGGAGCCTTCGATAAAGTAGAAAACGACGGTTCGATAAACGACGATTACCGAATTGAGTATCTTCGCGAGCATATCAAAGCGATGGGCGAAGCGATTGAAGATGGAGTACAATTGATGGGGTATACTTCATGGGGATGTATTGATTTAGTTAGCGCATCAACTGGTGAGATGAGTAAGCGTTATGGTTATATTTATGGAGACAAGTACGATGATGGTTCTGGAACACTAGAACGCAAGAAGAAAAAACCATTTTTCTGGTATAAAAACGTGATCGCAACAAATGGGGAAAAGCTCTAGGCGGTGCCTAGTAATCCTAGAATAATGTCGAACAATTACTTTATAGAAAAAGAACCAGTCAACCGGGCTGGTTCTTTTGTGTGTGCGCCCGGCATGGGTGCAGTCTATAGGGTGAAAGTCCCGAGCCAAGAAGTCAGTAGTAGTGGTTAGCCTAACTCAAGGGTGTCCGCGGGGACGCAGAATCTGAAGGAAGCGAGCGGCAAAACTCCGGTCTGAGGAACACGAACTTCATATAAGGCTAGGTATCATTGGAAGAGTCTACACATCAAGAAAAAGTCCATACTGCCGAAGGTGATACAGAGTAAATGAAGCAGATAGATGGAGGGAAAGGCTTCACTCTTACCCGGGGAGGTCTGATTGGAATGCCAAGTGCACTTGGTAACCTATTCAAGAATGGATAGCTGAACAATCAGAAGTTAGCAGAGGTAATTAGAAGCACAATTATATTAGAGATTAGTAGTGATTTGCGGAAAATATCTAGTGTTTGACTCTGAAAAATTATTAATAACTTTGCTAAAGGATTAGGGCTCCTATTGATGGACTATGTAATAAAATTAGGCCCCGACAAACTGATTTTTAATAATTTCTGTAAAACGCTCGTTCGAAAAAGTACACTTTTACGAACAAATTTTGATTTTTCTTCTTCAACTAAAGGGGCAGTTTAGTTCATTAAGGAACCTAATAAAGTATATGGTATTATATGTAATAAGATACATAAGAAAGACTACCAAGGGAGAGTTATGAATGTTTCCAATATTAGAGACAGAAAGACTAATACTAAGAGAAATAACAAAAGAGGATGCAGAAGGTATTTTTGCTTGTTTTTCTAACCACAATGTAACACGTTATTATGGACAAGAAACATTACAGAGTATAGAACAGGCAGAGAAGTTCGTTGATTTCTTTTCAAAAAACTCCGATGAAAAAAGAGGCATACGTTGGGGGATTGAAAGAAAAGAGACCAAAGGTATAATTGGAACAATTGGCTTTAATGCTTGGTTGCCTAAACATAAAAGAGCAGAAATAGGATATGAAATCCATCCAGAGCAGTGGAGAAAAGGATATACTTCAGAAGCAATATCTAAAGTTCTTTCATATGGCTTTGATGTTATGGATTTAACTCGTATAGGTGCTGTTGTATTTATTGACAATGAAGCATCTAATAATTTACTAACTAAAATTGGTTTTCAAAAAGAGGGAGTTTTGAAGAAATATATGCATCAAAATGGTGAAGCACACGATACCTATGTCTATTCATTACTTAAAGTAATAAGTAATTAGAGTTCTTCCGCCAACAGGTTAGTTAGTTAGTTTAATAAAGGGTTGGTGCGGCAACCTTTTTCTTGTGGAACTACCGGGGCAGGTTAGTGGAAGAAGTCACAAAAAAGAGAGCATAATTATATGCTCTTTTGATTAACATTTATCCAATTAAGATTTTTTCTTCTGCATAACGAATTTTTGATTTATCATTTGAATGAATAGCAATTGCAAACGCCATTGTCAGAGGTCCAATCCTACCCACCAACATCATAATTGTAACCAAAATACGACCGATAGGGCTCAGTTCCCCAGTAAAACCAGCACTTAATCCAACTGTACCAAAAGCAGAGACCGTTTCAAATAATATCTTGGACATGTCAGCCCCTTTTTCTGTTATCGTGAGTAAAAAGAAGATTATAAAAATAAATATTACCCCTGAAACAGCAATTGATAAAGCTCTAAAAACCTGAGATTTTGGAATTCTTCGTTCAAAAACACTTATATCTTCCTTATTGGTTATGACTGACCATAGGGCAAAAAGTAACAAAGCAAATGTTGTTACTTTTATTCCGCCCCCTGTTGATCCTGAAGCTGCCCCTATAAACATTAATCCCATCATATATACTTGAGAACTTAATGTAAGTTGGCTTATATCGACTGTATTGAAGCCAGCCGTACGGGGGACAACACCTTGAAAGTAAGCAGCCCACCATTTATCCACCATATCTAACGTTCCTAATGTAGCAGAATTATTGAATTCTAAGCCGAAAATGATAAAGGTACTTACCACATTTATCAGTAACGTAAATAATAACGTAATTTTGGTGTGTAGAGATAACCTTTTTATTTTTGAATTTTTCTGTCCATATATATCTGTGATTACAAAAAATCCGATTCCCCCAAGCATAAACAACAAAGTAATAGTAAGATTTATAGTTGGGTCCCCTACCCACTTACTCAAGCTATCAGGTTCTAAGCCGAATCCTGCGTTGTTAAAAGCCGAGATAGAATGAAATATTCCATAATAAACTGATTTTCCCCAACTCATTTCCTGTGACCAGCGAATGGCGAGAGCAACAGCACCTATGGTTTCAACAATTAAAGTAATGATAATAATTCGTTGAACTAGTTTGATTACCCCTTGTACGGTAAACGTGTTCAAAGACTCTTGAAGCAATAACCTTTGTTTCAAGCCAATCTTTTTCCCTAAGATAATAAACATCAGTATACTACTGGTCATAAACCCCCAGCCACCCAATTGAATAAGAATAAGCAAAACAATCTGTCCAAACAATGTAAAAGTGGTACCAGTATCCACAACTGCTAATCCCGTTACACAAACAGCAGAAGTAGCTTCAAAAAGGGCGTCAATTAAACTAAGATGATGCCTGTCTTTAGTAGCCGCAGGGATCATTAATAAACACGTTCCAATAAAAATTAACCCTGAAAAACCAAACAATAGAATGTGTGCTGGGTGAAGTTTAATAATGTTAAACCGACGGTGTTTTTTACTTGTATGTAACATACTCATCTCCATTTTCTAAGGAATTATATCGTCCAATCTAATTTAATTTATCCCTTGGCACTTGAACTTGAATTAAAGGGGTAGGGTTAAGTAAAGATCATAATAGAAAGGATATATAAACCTTGTAGCCTACTGACAACAAAATCTTAATGTGTTCAGCAGGACAACTGTTATTCTATACTTGAAAATCTGGCTAGATCCTCTTTGTCCCCAATCAACACTAATAAATCTCCTTTAAGAATAATCTGATCTGGAGATGGGGATATGATAATATCTGCTCCTCTTAAGATGGCAATGGCACTGATATTATATTTAGCACGAATATCAAGTTCCCGCAGACTTTTTTCAGCCATTCTTGAAGGGATTACTATTTCCTCTATATTGTACTCTTTTGACAGTTCAATATAATTCAACAAATTTGGTGATAAGAGCT
The DNA here is from genome assembly GCF_036541465.1 of Bacillus sp. CFBP9009. Classification (NCBI taxonomy): domain Bacteria; kingdom Bacillati; phylum Bacillota; class Bacilli; order Caryophanales; family Bacillaceae; genus Bacillus; species Bacillus sp. CFBP9009. The sequence continues at coordinate 100,994 of NZ_JAZHFU010000010.1, forward strand.
GATTTGCAACACGTTCTCCCATATCTCTTTCAGGATAGATAATCCAATCGGCCCCTACTTTGTCTAAAACCTGTCCATGTTGCTTACCTAGAGCTTTCGCGATTACTTTTTTTACACCCAGCTCCTTAAGAAGTAAAACGGTTAAAATACTGGACTGCATATCGCTCCCAATTGCTACGATTACACAATCAAAGTTGCGAATTCCGACTGCTGTAAGTGTTTGCTCCTCTGTGGTATCCGCCACGACTGCATGAGTCACGTATAATTTAGCATCTTCTACTCGTTCTTCATTAACATCAATTCCTAAAACCTCATGTCCAGCCTCATATAACCTTCGAGCTACACTAGTACCAAATCTTCCTAAACCAACAACTGCATATTGTTGTCTCATCATCTCTATCTCACTCCCCACATTTTGATTATCCAATAATATATTTCCTTTCGGATGAAGGTTAGTATCCGGTTAATACCTCATAGTAATTCCAAATGCAACTGAATGTAACTGTTAAAAGTCCTAATCTCCCTCAAACATCTTGAAAATAATGAGTTCGCGACGAATAGGGGGGGATTTTTATCTCACGCCGACTAAAGCGACTACTTTTTTAAGTGTCGTTCCCTGAACTAATAGAGAAAATACAACATTGCTAAATGTCATTGCTAAAAGCAATTCTCGTCCTTCAAACTCCGGTGTAACGCTTAATATAAGAGCAATAGAAAGAGACCCTTTTAATCCCCCCCAGGCAATTACATGCTTCCAGGAGGTAGGAATGTTTTTATCAAAAGCAAGACTGATATATACGGCAATAAATCGAGCCAAGAGTACGATTAAAATACTCCCAATAATTAACCATCCTTTATCTAGAAAATTAATACTACTGACTTCTAACCCCACCAATAAGAAAATGAGTGCATTCGAAAGGAAGGCAACAATTTCCCAAAAGGAATCCATTTTCTCATGTGTCAGGTCAGACATCCCGATATTTTTCCCATATGTCCCGAGGATTAAACCAGCTGTCACTACTGCGATCACACCTGAAACATGAAAATGTTCCCCAAGATCAAAAGCACCGTAAAAGAGAACCATCGAAAGTCCGATTTCCACCAAATAATTGTCGATTTTGGACGTAATACGGGAAGCAATAAATCCGCATAATCCACCGATAAGGATACCTCCAATGACTACTTTTACGAACTCAATAGAAGCCTCAAAAGTGCCTGTTAGACTTAAAACGGTGGTCACAAGTGCAATTTTAAATAATACAACGGCTACTCCGTCATTCGCTAAACTTTCTCCTTCGACAATAATGGATAACCGTTTATTCAAGCCGAGAGCCTTGAAAATACTAAGGACTGAAACAGGATCTGTGGCAGCCATCAATGCTCCGAAGATTAGTGCTTGCTGAAGAGAAAGGTTCAGCAGAAAGTACATTAGAAAAGAAACGATTAAAAACGTTAAGAATGTTCCAACAAATGATAATAATAGGATAGGTTTCTTACTCCGATTTAGTTCATCAATTGGAAGTTTAAGCGCTGCATCTCCTAATAGAGCTGATAAAAAGATTACAATGACTGTAGTTTGGAATACAGAATCAGTTGCAGCATAACTCTTGACCTCAGACAAGCCGGGAATAGGTAGGATCCCTATTATCAATCCAACAATAACAAGAAATGTAGGATACGGTTGTTTCATTTTTTCTGCGATAAAAACAATCCCTACCGCGATAGCCAATAAAATGATCCAGTATGTAATCAGATACTTATTCTCCCTTCAAATGATGCATATTACACCCAATGACGGCCGTATAACATACCCTTTATTTACATTACTCAGGATTCGTATGCGGGTAAATCCAATCATACATAAATCCCACCTCTGTATTTGTTGTTTTCTATAGTATGAACTTTTTTTTAGTGTTATCAATACTCATATTCATAAGTAGAGTACCCAAGAGATACCGCAAGAATGCAGGATAGTTGGCCAAGAAAAGATTTTTACGGGATAGATCCAAAAGTACCAAATAAAACTTTCTAAATGAACTACCGGGTGCTTTATCTTAGGATCGGAGCTGTCTTTAAGGCAGCTTTTTTTTATGCAACTAAACGGGCAGGATAATTGAAGAGTGCTGTTTGATCTTCAACAAGTGGGCCATTTTACAGAATAAGTAGGAAATTTTCTAAAGAGGACAGAAGTAGTATTTATTCCTTATAAAATTAAATAGAAGGATTTCAGTACATTAAAAATGGGGCTGTTTTATGGAAAGAAAAATAGAGGTCTTTTCAACAGAAGGTATTACAATTGAATATTCGATAATCGGTAAAGGAGAGCCAATATTAGTCATGCACGGTGGTCATTCTAATTGTAATGAAGAATTTGGGTATGGCTTTCTAATTGAAAATGGTTTTTCAATAATTACCCCTTCAAGGCCAGGGTATGGGAAAACATCAAAAGAAGTTGGGGAAAGTCTTCCAATAACATGTGAATATTATACAAAATTATTAAACCAATTAAACATCGGAAAAGTTCACATTCTAGCCATTTCTGCAGGAGGTCCTAGTGGAATTTATTTTGCTGCCAAATATCCGGAACACGTTAAAACACTCATTTTACAATCAGCAGTTACAAAAGAATGGCTTCCCCCTAAAGATAAAGAATACAAAATTGCAAAGTCCCTTTTTCATCCAAAATTCGAGAAAACTACATGGAAATTAATTTCTACTATGAATAATAGGTTTCCTTTGTTTATTTTAAGCAAATGTTTCCATCATTCAGTACTTTAAAATATAATGAGGCAAAAAATAAAATAGAAATTGATGATATAGAAGCAATTAGAAGAATGAATCATCGTCAAAGATCTGGTTATGGGTTCTATATAGATCTGGAACACATAAATGAAATAACTATTGAAGATTTACAAGCTGTTTCATGTCCAACTCTTATAATGCAAAGTAAATATGATGGTTCTGTACCTTTAGAACATGCGTATTATGCACAAGAAAACATTCCCTCTTCTGAACTTTGTTTGATTGACTCATGGGGACATTTGATTTGGCTTGGCAAATCATCTAATGACACTAACTATAACCTTATTAAGTTCCTTAGATCTCATAAAGATTCTTAATTTGTTACATTTGATTATTATTATTCAAGAAAGGTTCGCTTTTCTTATGGCACTAACGGGGCAGGTTAGTTGCATAAGGCATACGTTAGAGTACTGCAAGGCTACCCTTTAAATAAACTGTGTCATCTATCTATGTGGCACATAATTAGCCTAATTTCTCGGTGTTATAAGTGAGAAATTAGGCTTTAGTTACTTCATTAAAGCGCCCTTCTTGACATAATCATTGATTATAAGAAGTCAAAGCAAAGAACTGTGTACTCGCCTAAAACATATATTAATTTGAAACCAATTTAGAGGGGATGATAATGTGTCTCGTGAACTGCGTGCCACTTTGACTGGTCTGGATTCACAATACGCAAAAAGACTGGCTGATGCCTTTAATAGATACTTGGCTAATCTTCATGTAGTTTATATCAAATTACGTAACTTTCACTGGAATGTGGTTGGTGTTGATTTCATTGATTTTCATGAAAAATTAGGCGAACTGTATGAAGAAGTTGCTCTTGAAATCGATCGAATTGCTGAACGAATCAAAATGTTGGGTTTTTTTCCTCTTGCCTCTATGCATGAATTTGTCCGTTATGCAACTCTAGAAGAAGCCCCTAGTTGTCCTTACAATACCTCGACTATTGCTTTTGCCGTTGCCAATGATTTCGCAGCAACAGCACGTTACTTGCGTGAAGTCGATGAATTCGTAAAAGAGACAACAGATGAATTTACAATAGATCTTATTGCAAATGCATTGGCCTTTCTAGAGAAACATGTTTGGTTCTTTACAGCATACCTAGAAAGAATGGATTGCGTTGATTCTCAAAGATGATAATTTCTATATAATCAATAAAAGCTACTCCTGAGAAGTAAAGGGTAGCTTTTTCTGTTTTGTTACCCCAACCCGATTTAAGAGCTCATTAACTTCAAGAAAATCAGCTTTTTCTTTATGCAACTATCGGGGCAGGATAGTTGCATATATAAAAGGGTAATTATGGATAATTAAAAGGGGAAAGAAATATAAGTGGAGAATGAGTTTATTCAAGTAATTAAAGGAGGAAAACAGGGTGAATAAAAAATTATTAAGGGTTGGAACTACTTATATCCCAGTTTCAAATGTAGAACTTTCTTCTGAATGGTATGTAAACAAATTGGGGGCAGAGTTAAGCTATAAAGACGAAGACAAAGCAATTCTTAATTTTGCGAACCAAAGTATTTTCCTTGTTAAATCTAAAGAAGATCAAAGCTCAATTTTCTATGATATTTACGGTGTTGAGCGTTTTTCTATAACTTTTGAAGTTAATGGATTAAATGCTTTAGAAGCTATACATAGAGATTTTAGCGATAAACAGATTAGAGTTGGTGTAATTGAAAATAGAGGACATTCTGGAAGGAATTTTGTTTTCTTTGATTTAGATGGTAATAAATTTGATGTATGGAGTGAATTAAGTCCAATTTTCAAAGAAAAATACCTTATTTCGCAATAGAAAAGACTGTTTTCTTATAGAACTGACGGGTGCGTTAGTTGATTAAGGAATACAAAAATGATCAATCTTTTTTATAAAAGAATAATCCAATTAAATATTATAAGGGCATGTTTTGATTAATCTTTTTTCAAAACATGCTCTTTCTATTTGTTCATTTATCAAGGTTTTTTGTATTAATTTGATCAAAATTTGTTTCGAAGCTACAATTGTGCGTAAAAAAGGTTTTCAACTTGGTTGTGTAAAACAAGCGTTAAATCGTAACTTAGGGCTAGTTATAGCAATAATTGATTTTGCGGTAAACCTGCTTAGCCTGTAATGGGCTGGGCTTTTTTACTTTTTAGGGGTACCACCACATGCCCATCAAGCCAAGAAAATAGGTCACCCCCAAAACGATAAATTGAGCTTATAAGTTACAAGAAAATCCAAAATTTCGTTCTGGGGGTACTACAAAACTTTAACTTGATGGGTATGGGGTAACATCAGGAAAATGCGGATTTATAACGTAAAGCGAAATTCCAATATAAAAAGCGCAATTTCCCAATTTTAATGCTGAGAAATTGTGCTTTTTTCATTACTACATAATCGCACCCGTTAGCTGAATAAGGATTACTGACTTTCTTTTCTAATACAGCAAGTTTTTAAATTTTTTATCATAACTTTGACGTTGAATAAGATTAGTTAACCAAAATTTTGCCCTTTCGATGTCCTCATTTATTATAAATACTTCAATGGCTTGTTTTAAATTGTTATGGTATTTAAAATTCTCATTTATCATTAGTTCAAGGCCTTGATGGTTGCAATCTGAAGTTAATTTATATTCCTTTATTTTTGAATATAAAATCCCCAAATAAATAAAACCACTTGATTTCTCTTCTTTACTGAAATTTGGTTGTTTAATGGCTAAATTCAATATATCTGTTGTCGGATTTCGTATTCTAATAGACGTGATTGCACAGAATAATTTTGATTGGACACCTTCTTTTCAAGCCCATTTTTCTAGTTTTTTCTTTTATTTTACGTTTTCTTGTATTTTTTATGTGGCAAAAGTCAACCGTTTTTACAACCGGCCTTTGATTATCGGATTGATTGGCATTACCATTGAAATTTTGTCCGAACTTGGTGGAGTTAATCGCGCAATATATTGTATTGGGAACAACAATTACGTTAGCGGCACTACGGAATGATCATTATCGCGATTTCTCACAGATTTATTGTTCTCAGCTTTTTCAATATGATAAAACTGTATGAAGCACAGTCGAGGGAACGACAAATTAGAAAACAGAATGAACATATGTTGATGCTCATTTCCAATTTATATGAGGAATCGGTTCTTTTAAAAAAAAACGCTGCAAAAAAAGTTCCCGTATTTTTTGTAGTTTTTCGTCTGATTCTGTAGTTCGAATTATATCATTATCAATAACAGGTATGGAAGCGCTTTCAAATAGTTGAAAACGTAGAAATCCATAGACAGTATGCAAAGCGACACGAAAAGTTTCTGGAGTATGTCCGGATATCTCTTTTGCGATCCTTCCACCGTAATAAAACTATAGAAAGCGAGGTTAAACCTTGATGGTTCAAAGGATGATACAAGAGGAAAAACGTCAATTACGCGACCTGCAGATGGATTGCCTGGATGAATGGGTCACGCATTACCGTTCCTTTAGCGGTGAAGGACAATGTGCAGCCTATATTCCTGCGCTGGAAAAAGCAAATCCCTTTGACTTAGGCATTTGCATCATAGGGCCTGGTGGAACGGTAATAAAATCTGGCGATTGGCACGTCTCTTTTACTTTGCAAAGCATCTCAAAAGTGATCAGCTTTATCGCTGCCTGTCTGGGCCGTGGTATTTCTTATGTATTAGAACGAGTAGATGTTGAACCGACAGGAGACCCCTTTAACTCGATTATTCGTTTAGAAATGCATAAACCAGGGAAGCCATTTAACCCGATGATCAACGCTGGAGCGATTACGGTAGCTTCCCTTCTTCCTGGGGAGTCACCACAAAATAAAGTAGAATCTCTATGCACAATAATAGAAAGCATTGTGGGAAAACGGCCAACGATTAATGAAGCCGTTTTCCAATCTGAGTGGCAAACGGCTCATCGAAATAGAGCGTTAGCCTACTATCTAAAAGAGACGGGCTTTTTAGAAGTAGAGGTTGAGGAAGCCTTAGAGATTTATCTGAAGCAATGTGCGATCGAGGTAAATGCAGAAGACATCGCGATGATTGGGTTAATTCTTGCTCATGATGGATACCATCCTCTCCGCAATGAACAAATTATTCCGAAAGAAGTAGCTAGATTAACGAAAAGTTTAATGCTCACGTGTGGAATGTATAATGCTTCTGGCAAATTTGCCGCTTTTGTCGGAATACCAGCAAAGAGTGGTGTATCTGGAGGTATTATGGCGCTCGTACCCCCAAGGAGCCGGCAAGAAGTACCTTTTCCAAATGGATGTGGTATCGGTATTTATGGACCGGCTATTGATGAATATGGAAATAGCCATGCAGGTGTAATGTTACTAAGGCACATTGCGGAAAAATGGGATTTAAGTATTTTCTAAAAGAATTATGGCAAACACTTCAAGGATCTTTTGCCTCATTTTTGGCATTTGAAATAGTTTGATACATTTATTGATGTATAGGAGGATTGTAAAATGAAGGAAGTTATCAACTGGCTTACAACAGACTTTAGTAATTTTCTTTGGAGTTATGTACTCATTATTATGCTTATTGGTATCGGGCTTTACTTCACATTCAGGACAAAGTTTGTCCAATTCCGCATGATCGGTGAAATGTTCCGCCTGTTAGGGGAGGGAGCAGCATCTTCTTCTGAAAAGAAAGGTGTCTCATCATTTCAGGCATTCTGTATAAGCACAGCTTCCCGTGTAGGTACGGGCAACCTGGCAGGTGTAGCTCTGGCGATTACAGTCGGTGGGCCGGGCTCTGTTTTCTGGATGTGGTTAATTGCCCTTATCGGTTCTGCATCCGCTTTCGTAGAAGCGACACTGGCGCAAATTTATAAAGTTAGGGATAAAGATACAAATATATTCCGGGGCGGACCGGCTTATTATATGGAAAAAGCATTGAAAGCCCGCTGGATGGGTGTTCTCTTTGCAATTATCATCACCATAACATTCGGTCTTGCGTTTAACTCTGTACAAGCGAATACGATAACGAGCGCTTTTAACAATGCATTTGGATTCGATCCGGTATGGACAGGCCTTATCATTACTGCTGTAACTGCGGTTATTATCTTTGGCGGTATTAAACGAATTGCGAAATTTGCCGAATGGGTGGTCCCACCTATGGCTGGTATGTACATCCTTATTGCAATCTATATCGTTGCAAAAAATTTCGGGGAACTTCCTACCGTGTTCTCACTTATTTTCAGCAATGCGTTTGGTTTAAATGAAGCTGTCGGCGGAGGACTTGGAGCCGCAATGATGTATGGGATAAAACGAGGTCTTTTCTCTAACGAAGCTGGTATGGGTAGTGCGCCAAACGCTGCAGCAACTGCAGATGTGAGCCACCCTGTTAAGCAAGGGCTTATCCAGGCACTTGGCGTGTTCGTCGATACACTTGTGATTTGCAGCTGTACAGCATTTATTATTTTATTGTCAGGCGTTTATAAATCATCCGAATCTGACGGTATCACCCTTACACAGTCAGCGCTAAGTTCTGAAATGGGATCCTGGGCCACTATTTTTGTCGCCATTATCATTTTGCTGTTTGCGTTCAGCTCTATTGTCGGCAACTACTACTATGGTGAATCGAACATTGAATTTATTAGTAAAAATAAAACATGGTTAGTTATTTACCGTATCGCAGTAATTGGCATGGTTATGTTTGGCTCATTAGCCCAGCTTGCAACCGTTTGGAGCTTAGCCGACGTATTCATGGGCATTATGGCCATCATTAACTTGATTGCGATTGTGTTACTTGGCAAGATTGCTTTTGCCGCATTGGGTGATTACATGAAACAGAAGAAAGCAGGCAGAAACCCTGTCTTTCACGTTTCTAACATTCCAGGTCTAAAGAATGTAGAATGCTGGGGAGCCGATGAAAAACAATCTTTAAAGAAGGATGCGTAAAAAACAACTAAGACATTCTTATGGAAGTTAGAAGAGTGGTAAAGTTAGATGGTAAAATTGTTAAGGGAACCAATTCTAACTGGATATTATATACTTTTAAATAATGTAATTCTTTACAGGATATTTTTGTGGGGCAACCTTTGGAAGTATTAATGAGTTGCCCCGATTATTCAAACTTCATTTTTTAGGTGATAACAAATTGACCACTGACCACAAGATGACCACACACTTAAGTAATTTATATGAATTTAGTGCACTTTAATATAAGAATAAATTCTCATATGTATAGGCTCTATAAACATAATCCTCATACTTTCTTAATGGTTTGATTAGTGAAATTAGGGGTCCTACCACATGCCCATCAAGCTAAGTTTAAACAATACCTTTAAAAATGAAAAAACGCTATGCTTATCGTAAGAAGTTAACGAGAAAGGATGGTGTTTTTTTATGAATCCTATCATCTCTAGTGAACTAACACTTTTCGCACAAGAATTACAACGCTTTACTTCAGCAAGGGGTTGCTTCGGCAGCTCTTTTTCTTATGGCACTAACGGGGCAGGATGGTGCAAGAAGGATTACAAATAGATAGAGACAAGCTCATTTAATCTTTGTTTATTATGGCCTAAAATTTTTTGAGAAAAAATAAAAAAATTTAAGCCAAATGAAACTCTAGTTTGTCTAATGTATGTAGACTTAAAACGGAGAGGGTGAATGATAATTATTAAATTAGTAAAAAAAGCTCAAAAAGGTGATGATAAAGCCTTTTTAAAACTTTTCCAACAATATGAAGAAGATATTTATCGAATGGCTTATGTATATGTCAAAAATGAAAGTGAAGCCTTAGATGTGGTTCAAGAGGTGGCATATCGTTCATTCAAAAAAATAGAAACATTGAAAAATCCAGAGTATTTCAAGACGTGGTTAATAAAAATAGCAATCACTTGTTCCATTGATTTAGTTAGAAAGAATAAAAATGTGATTCAACTTAAACCAGAGTATGATGAGTGCATTATCTTTGAGGATGAAGATATTCCACTTTCAATAACACTTCAAGAATTACTAGATCAGTTAAATGAAGATGAAAAAAGTATCGTTATTTTAAAGTTCTATGAGGGTTATTCATTTAAAGAAATAGCAGATTTGTTAAATATGCCTATAGGATCAGCAAAATCGGTGTTATATCGTGCGTTAGGTAAACTTCGAAAACAATTTAAGGAGGCTGATCTTTCGTGAGTAATATAAAGCAAGAGTTAGAAAAAATTAAGATTCCAAAAGAATTACACGAAAGAACCAAACTTGGCGTAGAAAAAGCAAAATTAGAGCAACGAAGCAACAAGAAAAGAAAACTTTACAAAAGGTTTTCAATAGCTGCAGCAGTTTGCTTGATTGTTGTTTCGACATTAACTCTTACACCCGTATTAGCAGCTATTCAAGAGGTATATGATAAAATATTTTCGAGTAAGCATATTGATGATACAGGTGTAAGAACTGCAATTGATCTAGGACATGGTCAAGCTGTTGATCAAACATTTTATGATAAAAAGCATGACATAACAGTGCATTTTGAGAGTGTGATGATGGATGATAAGGAGACAAAACTCTTATTGACCTATCAAAGTAAAAAAACAAATTTAAAAAACTTTTATATCGACCTTTTTGAAGGTGAAAGTTCTATCAACTTGATTGTTGGAAATGAACAAAAGAAATCATTAGATAATGTGGGTTGGGGAAGCAGATATTACGATAGTAAAGAAAATAAAGTAGCTGAAGCATTATCTTTTGAATCAATAAAACAATATGAAGGACAAAACATTCGTTTAGAAATTGAAAATTTAACAATATATGATAAAAATGAGAAACGTAACGTACAAACGATATGGCCACTCGGTTTCAAGCTCGATAAATCTGCCATCTCAGAAAGAGAAACAGTAGCAGTAAATAAAGATTTCGTTTTTGAAAAAGTAACATACAAGATTAAGCAGGTAGAGTTTTCAGCACTAGAAACAAGAGTTGTTGTTACAGGAAAAGATACTAAGCTTATGAGGGATGAAACCGGAATGAAATATAGAGTGATGAGTAAATTGGAACATCAATTCCTTAATGCAAGGAGATTTGATAAAAAATACGGTTATATCGTAAATGATAAAAAATCTGGTGTATTTTTGAAATCAGCTGGTGAAAAAGTTGAACCGGTTTTTAGTAAAGGGGAAGTAGAAGGCGAAGACGATGAATATATTATGATTTTTGCTCCAGTTAAGGATCGCCAAGACTGCATTCTTGAAGTTGGTGATGATATTAAAATACCATTAACTAAGTAGGCGCGTGTTTCCTGATTGTTTAGTGAAAAGCTTCATTTTTACTAACTGTTCAAACTAATGGATAGCTTTACTTTAATAAGGGAGGTTGCAGAGGCAACCTCTTTCTTATGCAACTAACGGTGCAGCTTAGTTTAATAAGATCTTTAGAATCAAACTATTAGTTGAAACCTTTTTAGGAAAAATCTTGTATATAGATTTAGGAAAATGTTTTTTAGAATAGGAGGAACAAATCATGTTAGGGGATATTATATATCAAGTTATTGTTTTCGGAGGTATAGCATTAATTTTAGGTGTTTTAGGATATTTATTTTTTAAGAGGACCAAGAAAAGCTAATTAAATTTCTAATTCAAGTATCGGGTGCTTTAGCTGAAGATCGGAGCTATTTCTTTATGCAACTATCGGGGCAGGTTAGTTCAATAAAGATATTGGGAAATTGTGTTAAAATCAAAAGTGAAGGGAGGGGCACTATGAAACTATTTGGTGTGGCACTTTTATTTTCAGGGATAAATTTAATGGGATTAAGTGGTTTAGAAAAGGTACTTATTTTTTTAGCTTATAATGGTGACATACATAAAATGCAAGCTATTCTTGATTTAACCCCCACATACATTTGGGGCATAACAAATTTCACCTTTGGATTTGGATTGGTATTATTAATAGTAAGTGTAGGTGTTTTTTTAAAACAAATAAAAACAAAAACGGTGAAATAAGTAATAAATTTTACTGCACCAATCAACTAACGGGTGCGTTAGCTGAAGATCAGAGCTGTCTTTAAGGCAGCTCTTTCTTTATGCAACTAAAGGGGCAGGTTAGTTGCATAACTGTTACAGAAATCAGTATGAAATCCTTACTTCAATGCAGGAAGTAAGGATTTTTTGTTGAACAAATAAAATTAGAATATTATGGAATCGTTCTGTGAATAGGAGAGGTTAATTTGTCGTTTATGATGGTTAAAAAAGAATTTAAGCTTGTTGGATTAAAAGGTAGTGGGGAGTTTGTTAACTTTGGTAATTTAGTACCCTTGCTTGCAAAGCAACTATTAAGTCGATCAAACGAAATCCTAAATCTAACAGAGAATGAAATTGCATTATTTGAGCCTAAAAAGGATGAGGAGCATAGGATAGGTCATTATTATGTAGGGTTAATTGTGAGTGAGAAATTAAATGAAGTACCAACAGGAATGGATTATATTGAAATAAATAAAAGTTACATAACTACAAGAGGGAATATATCTAATTTGGGAGAACTTCATTTGAATTTATTGAATTGGGCAGAAGAACAAGGTTATCAAAGAAATCTCGATTCTTATATTATCGAGACATATCACCCTATGGGGGAAGGAGATGAAGAAGTACAGATTTATTTACCAATTCAAGCTTAAAAGACAAATCGAAAGTCTTCTTCAACAAACGGGTAGTTTAGTGAAAGAAAATAAGGGTCATTTTTTTATGGACCTCGAGTATTATGAAAAAGGATTTGCCCAATTTGGAATAACAAAAGTTGGTGAAAGAATGTACTTAAGCTAAAGGGTGCGTTAGTTCTTTAAAGAGCTGTGACGATCACTCTTTTTCTTGTGGAGCTAACGGGATAATTTAATATAATAAGAATTATAGAAAGTATAAAGGACCGGAAATTCACTATATTAAAGGGTGGGAAATGACATGCCAAGAAAGTACCGATTATATCAAATTGATTCATTTACGAAAGAAAAATTATCGGGTAATCCTGCTGGTGTAATTACAAATGCAGATGGTTTATCTTCGGGTGAGATGCAGAGGATTGCAAGAGAGCTAAACAATTCGGAAACGGCATTTATCTTTAAATCAGCCAATAGTGAATCTGATGTACATATTCGTTTTTTTACGCCTACACATGAGGTTCCCATTTGTGGACATGCGACGATTGCAGCCCACTATGCTCGTGCAGTTGAAAATAGTTTAAATACAGGTAAAGTTTATCATAAAACCGGTGCCGGCATTTTACCAGTCGATGTGATTAATGAAGATAATGATTACAAAATTATAATGACGCAGGGTAGTATTAGTTTTGAAACGGTGATTGATGGTGTAGCTTTGGAAAACATATTAACGGCTCTCAATATTAGTGAAAAAGATTTATTAGAAGATTGTCCAGTACAAATCGTTTCTACCGGGCATTCCAAGGTGATGATTGGAATTAAGAGTTCGGAACTTCTTCACCAATTAAACCCTAATATGGATCTACTTACAAAAGTCAGTGGATTAATTAATTGCAATGGTTTCTATGTTTTTACGATGAATGCTCCCGACTCGGAAATTTTAATTCATGGAAGAATGTTTGCTCCTGCAATTGGTATTAACGAAGACCCTGTTACGGGTAATGCGAACGGTCCTTTAGGCGCATACTTAATACACCATGGACTTGTCAAACATGATAATTCTTTATTCAGTTTTAAAGCAGTGCAGGGCGAAGCTATAAAACGGTCGGGTATCATTGATGTCCAAGTGAAAATTTGTAATCAGGAACCAGAGGAAGTAAGGATTGCGGGAAATGCTGTAATCGTATTTAAGTCCGAGTTATTACTTGAATAGCCATTCAACGTGCGTTAGCTTAAGATCGAAGCTGTCTCAAGGCAGCCTTTTTCTTATGGCACTAACGGGGCAGGTTAGTGCAATAAGGGGAATATTTAGAAGGACGTCGAATTAGGTAATTTAAAGGGAGTTATTCAAGTAACATAGCAAGTTCAGATATTATTTAATAATTTATATTTAGCTTTGTTGGGTAGTCTTCTTCAGAAGGCTATCTTTTTTTATGAAAAAATTTGATAATTATTGTTTACTTATCGAATACTCAATCGTTAATAGTGTAGGAGGGTGGTCATGGATGAACAACAATTAAGCTTGTACCTAAATAAAAAATTGAAGGCTGTGTATTTCTTTTTGCTAAAAATGGGAGCGATCAAAGAGGATGCGGAAGACATTGTTCAAGAAACGGCTTTTCAATTTGTGCAATATCTAGATACTCTTCAGGAAGAGTATGTTGATGCGTGGCTTTACAGAGTAGCAATTAATAAATATTACGATAGCTTAAGAAAACTTAAGTATAAAAATAATTATGTAAATACATTTAATCTCGAAGAGTTACTGGATTGGACAACACCAGAGCAAATTATTATAGAGAATGAATTACATATAATGCTATCAGAGTGTTTACGTAAAATACCACAAAAATATGCAGAAATACTGTTACTCAAATATAGTGGAGATTTATCCTTAAAGGATATTGCTATTATTTATGGTACAACGGATAAATCAATTAAAACACAGTTAGCAAGAGCAAAGAAAAAAATGAGAAAGATGATTGAGGAGGTAAAATGATTTGGATAAAGATTCAATTTTCAATGCCAAGGATGGGTTCCAACCATTGATAAAAAAAGCGAAAAAGAAATCATTAAAGAAGATAATTATGGTATCAACCATTGTGACGGTAAGTATCTTTATGGTTTTAGGAATAACTTTCATCATTGCGTATAATCAAATGCAACATTCAATGGAAGAGTATTTATCAGTGAAGAGGGCACAAAGCGAAGTTTATGGTGCGAATATCCATTTTGATAAATCTACAACTAGTTTTAGTATAGATTCCTCTATTAATCAGGACCAATATGTAAAAGAAATTGCAGGGATTCCATACACATGGTACAACGAACAAACTTGGTTTAAAATTTATGATTCACCTACAACTATTTATGATAATTCAATAACATCAACAGATAGTTGGCAATTTTATCGAAATGGACAAAGAGTGGTTAATTTTTATGTTCCTGGTGGGAAAAAAGTAGAAGATGATCGTAAGTTACTTCAATCCTTAGCTTCAACTAGTGTGGTAGAAATAGGCATTTCATTTAAGAAAGAAATGAATACAAATCAAGTGCTGAAACAATTTCCAACTGCTCAGTGGGCATGGGTGCAAAACCCTGATGTCGAAGTATCAGTTAGGCCTGGGTATGTAATCGGAGACTATGCATATGGTTTTACAATTACATCTCCAGAAAAAGGGACTGACAATATAGCAGAAGACGTAAAAAACTTCGAGAAGGTATTATCAAATTTATCTCAAAAAAACGAGAAAGATACGAATGTAGAGCCATTAATAAAATCAATCAAACAGAAAGGAACTGTTCAGGTGAGTGGTATCATTTTAACAGGGAAGGTAAAAGATTTATTACCACTAATTGAACAAGATTCAGTAAACTATGTGAGCGTTGGAGTTATAATTCCTTATTAGGGATAGGAATATGATTTATGAAATAATTAATGGTCAACTAAATAAAGCTTTCTAAATAAAAATATGCTAGTAGCAATAACTGGATTTCACCACGGTGCGTTAGCTGAAAATCGGAGCTGTCTATAAGGCAGCTTTTTCTTTATGCAACTATCGGGGCAGGTTAGTTGCACAAGGATTATTTATTATCGTTGAAGAATATATACTCTTAAATAGTACAAAGTTGAGGAGAGATATAGGTGGATAAAGGCAAATTAGAGTTAATAAAAGTTGTGAGTTTAGCTGTAATTGCAATTAGTTCAGCAATAATAGCTTGGAGAATGGGTAAAGTTGTTAATTACTTGTATGACTTAGTTATGTTATCAGGAAATGGCTAATTCTTTTCTTTCCTGCTAGGCCATTTTCTTAATTAACTAACAGGTGCAATAAGAAGCTACTGTATAATATTAATATATTTAATAGTTTTGGAGGTTTGAAATGGTTAATGGTGGAGATGGATTATTTGCTCTTGTAGCTTTTTTACCTATTATTTTTTGTTTAGTTATTACTGGTTTTTCCATTTATTTCGTAATTAAGGTAATTAAATTCATGAATGAAAAAACAAAATTAGACCGAGAAAGAAATGAGAAGCTTGATGAATTAATTAAGGTCAATCAAGCTAAAAAAGATTAAATAACTTTATTTTTAATTCAACCAAACGGGCGTTAGCGCCATCAGAAGGCCGCCACTTGGTGGCCTTTTTAATATACGACTCTTACAATAATCATATATTCAAATTTAATTAACTAACGGGGCAGTTTAGTTGTATAAGAAATTTCTATAAGTCCTAATTTATCTATTTTTCCTGTTTTATTTTGGCAAGTCATTCACTTCATATGCAACCCGTATTCCAGATTCAATCGCCCCTTGCATCCAACCGTGGGTAAGCGAAGTATGTTCACCGGCAAAGTGCACTCTTCCTTCAGGTATAGGGATATAAGGATACAACTCGGTTTCCTGACTCGGTTCAAAAGCAGTGAAAGCTCCAGAAGAATATTCATTATCGACCCAACTAAAGGAAGTTCCTGACACAAACTCAGAATAGACTTGGTCTCCGTAAATTTCAGCTAAGTTCTTTAAAGCATATTGAATGCGTTTTTCGTTGGATAGACCGTTCCATGATAAAGCCTCATCTGCCCATGTATAGCTTGCCAAAACCACAGCAGGTCCTTTTGTACCAATACCCTGACTGGGGTAATAAGTGAATCGAATCGGAAGGTCAGTTATGGATTTACCACCATATTGATGGTGCCTTTCCCAAAACCTGCTTTTAAACTCGATTCCGATCTTTGTTGCGCTCATATAGTTTAGTTCACGAATCGCTCGCCGTTTATAATAGGAAAAAGAATGGTATGGTTCAACTTTCACAAATCGTAACACTGAAAAGGGGATGGTTATGATGGCAAGATCACCAGTTATGGTGGAATCCTCTAAGGTGTGCTGATGGGTGGAATGGATGGTTACTCTGTTGTTATGTTGGAGAATTTTCATCATCCTTTGATTGAACATAATAACTTCTTTTAATTGCGGGAGAAATGCCCTTGGCAGCAGATCCATACCGCCGGTTATCTCATAGAAACGATTTGCTCCGAAGGACGCCTCTTCTCGCAAAACTTCAATAAATGACATCCCCATATATGCTTCTAAGTCAAGGAGTACACCAATCATATCAACCGCGCCATCTGAAAAAGTCGTTCCATATTGATAATGGTAATAGTTTAAGAAAGTACCTAGTGAGTAGTTTTTAAATTCTTTTTCTACGAGATACCAATTTCTCGTTGGGTCTTGTTTAATAAAATCGAGAATTGGCTGTGTAGCTAATTTCACCAGCTCCTGTGCGCTTTTACCTCTTTCATTTGGGGCAACGGGAAAGTTTAGAATACCAGGAGAACGTTCAAAAATGTTAAGACGTGTTTTGATTCCATTGAGATAAAGAATATCCATTGGAGTTCGGTTAATAAAAGGGTTTACGGTTAGCCCCCATTTTTTTATATACTCTAAGGTCAAAAAATGAACATCAGGAATACGCATTGGGCCTGGGTTAAAATAAAGCCCATTGCTAAAGGGGGAGCGTATGGTATAGGCACGTCCGCCTACCCTGTTGTTTGCTTCAAGGATTGTGACGTTGTGCCCTGCCTCCTTCAATAGAGAAGCAGCAACCAGTCCTGCTAGTCCTGCGCCAACAATAGTAATATGTTTGGGAACTTGTGACTTTTTAAGACCATTTCTAATAATGCTGATCATTTGTTGAGTCGTTAATTGATTATTTGTGTTATTAGGCATCTCTTTACCCCTAGTGAAATAGATTTATTACATTGTATTCCCTTGTATAGATGCCTATGTGTTCTTTTATGGATAAAAAAAGTATGTAGTTTAACAGATAAAGAGATAAAGTCTGCTTTTGTGAAAAACTCCTAACAAGGAACAAAGAGACAGGTAACAGCTTATTCGGGCTATCTTTGTACAGTATTTTGATAATTTTCCTAAAGATTTACAAAGATATTTATCGAAGATTGGATTTGATCTTTTAGAGGAGAAAAAAGCAAGAGAATTATGTAGGTTAAGTGATGAACTTTTAACCCGTTCTTGTTGAACTAACGGGTGCTTTACTTCATTACCAGGAGCTGATCAGCAGCTCCTTTTCTTATGCCACTATAAGGGCAGTTTAGTTGAACAATCGTCATTAGCTTTTTTTCAACAACCGGGCCAGATTGTTGAAGAATCATGAACAGTAAACATACTGGTTAAAGATTGTTTGTGAAAAGTTACACTTAAGCTATCGAGGTAGGATAAAGATTTTCTCATGATTCAAAAAAATTTATTTTCCCTTGACTCTTACGTGACGTAACGGTTTATAGTGAAGATACCGGTAAAAATTCTCGCGAAATAAGGGGGTGGTTATTTTAGTTTCAGGTAAGAAAAAATGGAAGACAGGGGAACTTGCAAAGTTAACAGGTCTAACGATTCGGACCTTGCGGTATTATGACCAAATTGAATTGTTCTCACCATCAGACTATTCAGAATCAGGATATCGCCTATATAACGCCACAGATCTTTCGCGGTTACAGCAAATTCTTAGTCTAAAAGATTTAGGATTAACGCTAGAGGAAATTAAATCGATCCTGGCCGACGATACGTATAACCCTATTGAAGTGGTGACTCTTCAAATAGAACGTTTAAGAGAAAATATAAGAGTTCAACAGAAGCTGTTAAAAGATTTACAAAATGTATCTGAGATTTTGCAAACGAAAGAGACATTGACGGTTCAAGATTTTACAAATTCAATTGGAATGATGAAAAAAAGTCATGAAAATTATTTTTACGGGCGCCAAAAGAATATGGAGCGCCAATTTGATCGACTTGGCGAATTCCTTTCTAATCATCCGTCTCACCAAAAAAGGAGGAAGTGAGAATGAAAAAACACTTTGCAACACACGATACCTTTGTTATTGAAAAGGTGTATAATTTTACACCTGAAGTGGTATTCGCTGCATGGGCGGACCCAGAGCTTAAAGCAAAATGGTTCACTGAGGCGGAAGAGTTTGATTTTCGAGTGGATGGACAAGAGATAAATCATGGCGGCCCTCCAGGAGGTCCTGTTTACACATTTAAGGCTCACTATCAGGAGATCATTCCTGACCACCGTATTGTCTATTCTTACACCATGGATCTCGATGAAACGCGGATTTCCGTTTCTGTAGCAACGGTCGAGTTTAAACAAATTGATGAAGGAACACACCTGATTTTTACCGAGCAAGGCGCATTTCTAGACGGCCATGATACAGCTGCAGTTCGTGAGCACGGGACAAGTATTTTGCTGGATCAGCTTGGTGAACAGTTGAAAAATAATCAAGAGTTAAGAGTATCCTCTGGGGTATCGAAGATTATTAACTCTCCTGAGCCAATCTCTGATCGTGAGATTGTCAACACACGTATCTTCAATGTGCCACGTGAAATCATGTTCAAAGCATTCAGTGACCCGAATCATTTGGAAAAATGGTGGGGACCCGAGGGCTTTACTAATACGTTTCATGAGTTCGATATGCGACCAAACGGTATTTGGCGTTTCATTATGCATGGACCCAATGGTGTAGATTATGAGAATAAATCCATCTTTTCCCAAATAATTGAACCTGAAAAGATTGTTATCCACCATCTGGGGCCCATACATGAATTTTTATTAACCATTACATTTGCTGAGAAAGAAGGCAAAACCGAACTTATATGGCAAATGCTCCACAAATCAGTTAATGAATGCGAAAAAGTGAGAAGTTTCTGTTACGAAGCCAATGAACAGAACTTTGATCGACTTGAGGCGGAACTGACTAAAATGGTTAACGGATTGCAACACTAATTTAATTTTATTAAAATAGGCGCTAACATAGAAATTTTACTTATTCAGCTAAAGGGCGCTTTTCTTTAGTAGGAAGGCGTCTTTTTGATATGCCCCTACACATTAAGGGATTAGATTTTGTTAAGGTAAAAAAAGATTGTGAAGATTTTCACTTAAACTAACGGGTGCGTTAGTTCCTTAAGAAAAAGTAAAAAAAGTCGATTCCTTAACGTTGAACTGACCCCATAAAGTTAGACAGGTTATTTCGTTAGGCAGCCCGTTGGGCATGAGCTCGGTATTGTACCGGGCTCATGCCTTTTAATTTGCCTTGACTCGTTTGTTTTTATAGTATTCTATATATTTTGCTAGTTCTTGTTTCTAAGGATCGTTTCGTGAGAAAAGCCCGCCTCTTCAGCACGCATTGCGAAAACTGAAGAGCCGGACTTAACATAAGTTGAAATTATTTCACTTCTACCCATCCGTTTTTAATAGCTAGAACAACAGCTTGTGTACGGTCGTTTACTTCCATTTTTTGAAGAATGTTCGTCACATGGTTTTTTACTGTTTTTTCACTGATATATAAAGTTTCGCCGATGACACGGTTGCTTTTTCCATATGCTAAAATTTGAAGAACTTCACACTCGCGTCGAGTCAATAGGTGAAGCGGTCTTCTGATCTCTACAGCATGCACTGAATCACGATCAGTAGCTAAACGGCGATATTCCTTGACTAGATTATGTGTCACCTTCGGATGAAGGTATGAGCCACCTTCTGCGACTACACGAACAGCATCAATTAACGCATCTGCGTCCATTTCTTTCAACAGATAACCTTGTGCTCCTGTTTTCAATGCATGCTGTACATAGTTTTCATCACCATGAATCGATAAAATGATGACTTTCGTTTCAGGGTAACGGTTTACAAGCATTTTAGTTGCTTCGATACCGTTCATATTCTGCATGTTGATATCCAGGATAACGACATCTGGTTTGTGTGTGCTAACAAGATCCATAGCCTCGCTTCCGTCATCGCCTTCGGCAACAACATCTAAGGATGATTCAAAATCTAATATACGCTTAACGCCTTCACGGAAAAGCTGATGGTCATCGATAATGATGATACTAGTCTTCAACGGCTTCTTCCTCTTAATTTATATAAATGCCTATTCTCTAAAATTTATAAATTGATAGGGAATTTCTTTTCAGCAGCATTTACAAAGAATAGCATATTTTTTCGTTTTGGGGATAATCCTTTTTCTTAGCTTGATGGCGATGTGGCGGTACCCTATAGTAACTAAACTGTAAACGGATTGTTATACAAATAGCATTGTTGGAGGAGACTTCATTGTATATAATTAATCCTCGTTAAGGAGTGTTGAAAGATGATAAACGTAACAGTAGATAAGTTAAAATTCAAGAAACAATTATCGATGCTTGAACAAATCACACTGAAAGATTTTCTGTATACCTGGGTAGGTAGCTCAAGCAAGGGATTGGATGACTTTTTTCACCTTGAGTACACAGAAGATGTATTTGCCAAAATAGAAAAAATGACGAATGACACCGATTTGTTGATTTCTGATGATGAGTATTTCAGATACATAACATTGACGGAAGATAATCAATTTGTGATAGGTGTTTTAGATATGAATTCAGAATTAAAACATAGAATAATTTCACTAGATAAGTTTAAATAATTCTTCGTTTTCTTTAACCCATACAAAAAGAGGCAGCGTGGTACGTTGTCTTTTTTATTTGTTCACTATATGTCACTGTTTGTTATACCTTGGATAATGATATTAAACGAGAAAAAATATTAAAAGGGCCAGATGTAAAGAAGGAATACGTTCTACAAGATGCATAAGATGAGATAGTACGAAGTGATTACTTTATTGCGAAAACCGACCAAGGAGAGTATAGGATAAATTCTTCCTTAATTCGTTATATACAGGTTTTGCATGAAATGCATTGTTATAAATACCATACTGACCATCAATTGCTATTGAGTAAATAAAAGGTTATTTCTTTGCATAGTTTTCTTGAATTTTGTTGAATAACTTGAATATGGGAGAGAAGATTAATGTCAGAAACGTATCGTTCTCGTCAGGAACGAAAACAAGTGGAAAAAACAAAACAAGATCAAAAAAAAGATAAAAATTCCCCTAAAAGAAGGTCTTTCTTGAATAAAGTTTTACTTTGGTTTTTACTGTTAGGTGTTGTTTCAATTGGAATAGGGGCAGTTACGGTTGCAGCAATGATTAAGGATGCACCTAAAATAGATTCTTCAAAACTAGTCGATCCGCTTTCTACCAAATTATACGATAAAAACGGGAATTTCCTTTACGAATATGGTAAAGAAAAGCGGACAAAAATTGAGTATTCTCAAGTTCCAAAAATGTTGGAACATGCTTTCATTGCCACGGAGGATGTACATTTTTATGAACACAATGGCATTGATATAAAAGGAACTGCGAGAGCAATCTCCAAGAACCTAATAGGGGATTTCGGATCTCAAGGCGGAAGTACCATTACACAGCAGGTCATTAAAAACTCCTTTTTGTCACCTCAGAAAACAATAAAGCGGAAGGTACAGGAATGGAGCTTGGCCTATCAGCTTGAGCAAAAGTATTCCAAACATCAAATCTTAATGATGTATTTAAATAAGATATACCTTGGAGACGGGACATATGGTGTAGCAGCTGCCGCCAAAAATTACTACGGAATCGATGCCGATCATCTAAATAAATTAACGCTTCCGGAGGCCGCTATGTTGGCGGGGCTACCACAGAGTCCAAGTAATTACGATCCCACTGAACCAGAACATGTGAAAGCTGCAACAAATCGTCGTAATATTGTTTTAGAAGCTATGTATAAACAAGGGTATATTACGAAAAAGCAATTGGAGGATGCAAAGAAGGTTTCAGTTACAGCAGGACTTGTTCCAAAAACGAAACAGCAAGGAATGCCGTACGAGGCGTTTTTGGACGCTGTTGTAAAAGAAGTTGAAAGAAAGCTGAAAAATGTAGATATCAGTTCGGATGGATTATCTATTTATACGACGCTAGATCCAAAAGCTCAGACCTATGCGGACAAAATAATGAACACCGATACGATTATTTCTTATCCAAATGACAATTTTCAAGGAGCCTTCGTATTTTCAGATACAAAAACAGGAGAAATTCGAGCTATTGGAAGCGGTCGAAACCAATATAAAGCTTCCTTCCGAGGCAACAACTTTGCGGTTGATATTAAACGTCAACCAGGATCTACTTTCAAGCCAGTCTTTGATTATGGTCCGGCTATTGAAAATTCAAAATGGTCTACAGCACACCAAATTAATGATCATGAGATAACCTACTCAAATGGTCAGTCTATTTCTAACTGGGATCATCAATATCACGGAATGATGTCGATTAGAACAGCACTTCAATGGTCATACAATATTCCAGCACTTCTTACCCTTCAAGATGTAGGGATGGATAAAGCACAAAATTTTGCAGAAAATCTGGGTATTACTTTTAATAATAATAAGGTGTACGAATCATATGCGATTGGAAGTAATACGGTTAATCCATTAGAGTTGGCAGGGGCATATAGTGCTTTTGGAAATAATGGTGAATACAATACACCACATTTTGTTCGTAAAGTTGTCTATCCTGATGGCAGAGTTGTTAATTTAACTCCAAAGCCAAAACGTGCTATGCATGATTACACAGCTTATTTGGTGACGGATATGTTACGGACAGTCGTAAAATCTGGTACAGGAAAAACAGCAAATGTCCTTGGACTAGATGTGGCTGGAAAAACTGGCACAACCAATTTTGACAGTAAAACCAGAGCACAATATGGATATCCAACCGGTGCGGTAAATGATAGTTGGTTCGCTGGTTATACACCGCAATACACTATGGCGGTTTGGACTGGATATACTAAAAATGGTCGAGGAAATTATATGGATGGAAATTCAACTAAAATCTCGCACCAAATGTTTAAGGCCATGCTGGAAGCGTTTGGAACAGACCAAAGTAGCTTCCAGCAGCCTAGTGATGTATACCGGGTGAATAATGAACTGTTCATTAAAGGTGCAAATCCTGAAGAAGCTCCACCAGTTACAAAAAATAATAAAGAAAAATCATTGGATATTGGTGGAAATAAAGAGGGTAAAAAACATAAACAAGAGGAAAAGAAACACAAACAAAAGGAAGAGAAGCATAAACAACAAGAGGAAAAGAAACACAAACAACAAGAGGAAAAGAAACACAAACAACAAGAGGAAAAGCAACACAAACAATAAAGATTTTAGGATGGAATCGCATTGGTTCCATCCTTTTTTATGATACACATAAGAGATTGTGAGGGTTTCTACTTAAACTAACGGGTGCGTTAGTTTAAAAAGAAGTAAAAAAGGATCTTCCAATTGAACTGCACCCCAATTGTTAGACAACATCTAACAATTGGAGGTGCAGTTTTTTTGACTAAATATACGATAGACGAAAAATCAAATGCAGTTTTAGAGTACTTAGAAGGGAAGAAATCCTATAAATCCATTGCCCAAGAAAGAAATGTAGGTTTATCCCCTCTGAAAAGATGGGTCGCTCGCTATCTAAAGCATGGGATGGAAGGACTTGTTTCATCCTATACAAATTACACTCTGCCCTTTAAACTAGAGGTACTTAAATATATGAACGAATATGGGGCATCGATCAACGAGACCGCTGTACACTTTAACCTTCCTTCCGATTCTACACTTTTGAATTGGTCAAATCAGTTTAAGGAAGGAGGTATAGACGCCCTTAAACCAAAGAAAAAGGGGCGTCTATCCATGAAAAAAGATACTAAGAAAAAATCGCCAGCTAATGGCTCTCAAGAAGCACTTCTTGCCGAATTAGAATACTTACGTGCAGAGAATGCCTATCTAAAAAAGTTGAATGCCTTAGTTCAAGAAAAGGAAGCCTTACAAAGAAAGAAAAAGCGAAAGTAGTCCATGAACTAAGGAAACAATTTGATTTAAATCTGCTTCTATCCATTTCTAAAATGGCACGGAGTACGTACTATTATTGGGTAAACGCCTTCGGGCGTAAGGATAAATACACAGAAATTAAATCCCTTATCAAAGAGATTTTCCATAAGCATAAAGGGCGTTATGGGTATCGACGTATCACCCTAGAATTACGTAACCGAGGTGCTCGCATCAATCATAAAACAGTTCTCCGATTGATGAATGAACTAGGATTGAAGTCATTGGTTCGCATGAAGAAATACCGTTCGTACAAAGGGAAAATCGGCAAGATTGCGCCCAACATTCTAGCACGTGATTTCAAGGCGGCAAAGTCCAATGAAAAATGGGTGACAGACGTCACAGAATTCCATCTAGCTGGGGAGAAACTATACTTATCGGCCATTCTTGACCTGTTTAATGGTGAAATCATCGCCTATAATATCGAATCTCGGCCTGTTTATCCGCTCGTTTCCAAAATGCTGGATAAAGCCTTTGATCGCTTGGAATCGAAAGATTCACCCATTCTCCATTCAGATCAGGGCTGGCATTATCAGATGAAACAATACTCGCATGATTTGAAAAAACATAACATTACACAAAGCATGTCCCGCAAAGGAAATTGTCTCGATAATGCGGTCATTGAAAACTTCTTTGGCTTATTAAAATCCGAATTACTCTATCTTCAAGAATTTGAAAGCATGGAGCAATTCAAACAAGAACTAGAAGAATATATCCATTACTACAATCATCAACGAATCAAGGTAAAATTAAAAGGCATGAGCCCGGTAGATTACCGGGTTCATGCCCTCAAGGCTGCCTAGTAAATAAAGTGTCTAACTTTTTGGGTTCACTTCATTTGGCAGCTCTTTTTCTTATGGAGCTATAGGGGCAGCTATATTCCCGGAATAAGGCGGAATTCTTAAAAAGTAAATCGAAGCTCTAAAGTTTTTCCTATCAAGGGGAGTCAGGATTTATAAAACAAATTATTTCTGATTTTCCAAATTGGCGAGTGCGGCTTGCAGTGGCAAAAAAATAACTTGTATTCAGCAGGGTTTGTATATTCTTCTTCTGTCAATAATGGTTATGGAATCAGAATTTCTGCCGTTTGTATATAACTTACCGTTTTGTCGTGAAAGGAACTTATGAAAATGCTCGAGAAGGGTAAAATCGGAAGCCGTCAACTGACGATATTAGTGATTTTATATACGCTTGGAGATTCTATATTAGTCATTCCCTCCATTGTCGCTTCTGAAGCTAAACAAGATGGTTGGATTTCGGGTATTATAAGCGTGGCAATAGCACCGTTATTGGTTGTTTTTATATATGATGCTTTAAGGAAATGCTATCCTGATTTAACATTAGTGGAATACAGCCAAAAAATTATGGGTAAGTGGCTAGGAATAGTAATTTCTCTTTTATTTATAAGCTACTTTTTTATAACCACAGCGACTTATTTGAGTGAAATTGGGGATTTTATGATAACTCATATTATGCCTGATACCCCAATTCAAGTGATCATGATTCTTTTTATGAGTGTCGTCCTCATGGCCGCACGTCTCGGTTTGGAACCTTTGGCCCGAAGCGCGGAAATATTTTTCCCTTTTGTTGTATTACTTGTATCATCATTAATGATTCTTCTACTTCCTGAGATTAAATTTCAAAACATGCAACCTGTATGGGAGGGAGGATTGAAACCGGTTATACGGGGTTCTATACCATTTATTGTTTTTCCGTTTATTGAACCGGTTGCGATTCTAATGATCCTCCCGTTCGTGAGTCAAAAAAACAGAATAAGAAAAAGCCTTTTTGTCGGTCAATTGTTGGCTGGATGTGTTTTGATCATTATAACCATGTTAGCCATTCTTGTACTTGGTACAGAGTTAACAGCAAGACAAAATTATCCAATCTATATGTTGGCTAAGAAAATAAATATCGCTGATTTCCTGACGCGGCTGGAAGCAATACTAGCCATAATATGGTTCATCACCATTTTTATTAGATTTAGTTTGTTTTTTTATGTGACCGTTTTAGGTCTGGCACAAACGTTTAAATTGCAGGATTATCGTCCTCTGATTTTTCCGTTTGGTATCCTTTTGATTGCCTTTACATTGATTATGACACCCAATATCGTCCATTATAGTAAATTCATTTCAGAAATCTGGCCGTTTTATGCAATGACATTCGGGTTTCTGCTTCCATTGTTATTACTAATAATCGCCAAAGTTAAGAAAAATGATCGACCAAACTAAGGTCGGGTCTTATTTGTTAAGATACCTGTGTAAAATTCTATTAGAAGCTCAGGTGTTATTCCAATAAAGGGCGCAATTCTTTAATAAAGCATGCCTTCCTTAATGAACTAATGGGTGCTTTTACTTCAATAAGGGAGCTGCTTATGCATCTCTCAGTTTGTCGACAAAAGGGGTTTACCTGAAATTTCAAAACAAAGTTGATTGGAACGGAAGGTGCGAGACTCCTGCGGGAAAAGCGAGTCGAGGGGAGACCCCGCAGGCGCTAAGAGCGCCGAGGAGGCTCCCGGACCGCCCGTGGAAAGCAAGTGCCTGTAGTGGAAATCAACTGAACTAGATTATCCTTAATGGTTTACTGTTTTATTAAACCCCTTATTGGATTAAAGAAATTTGCGACACTCCTGCCGAAAAACTGGCTAGCCGAGACCCCACAGACGCTTGCGTCGAGGAGGCTTGGCAGGCAGTCGGCGGAAAGGGAGCGGATTTCTGAAATCAACTGGAACGTTATCAAAGAAGAAAAAAGCTGTAGGCAAACTCGCTTTCTTCGAATCTGTCTACAGTCTAGGAGCTGTTTAGCAGCTTTTTTTCTTATGAAGCTAAAGGGGCAGGTTGGTGTAACAAGAATAGTTGGCTTTAATTTAATAGAGGCAGGATTGAAAGATAAGGCTACTTTGATCAAAAAGTGGATTTGATAGACAATAAAAAATAGTTTGACTTTTTTTACAACTATGTTTATATTTGGTTTAATACTAACTACCGTTAGTTAATGTGATTCCAAAAGTAGGTGTTAAAAATAAAAAGTAATCTAATGAATTATCAGTTGTAAGCGATTACACCGTGTTGGAAATATTTATATAAAAAGAATTTTATTTAAAACCAGGAGATGATACTTATGAAATATCCACTTACACCAGATGTAAAGCCAGAGTTTTGTACAACAGGAACCTTTATGCGTTTACCTTCACAAAAGCATGATGCAAAGCTGGCAATTGTGGGTATGCCTTTTGATACAGCAGCTTCTTTTCGGGTGGGAGCCAGGTTTGCTCCTCAAGCCATTCGCCAAGCATCCATGACCCTATTTCCTTATCATCCTATTCATAAGGTATATCCTTTTGAACAATTGAATGCAATTGATATAGGGGATATTCCTGTTATTCCCCATAATATTCATCGAAGTTATGATCTAATGAAGGAATCCATGTTTGAATTGATGTCCAAAGGGGTCATACCTATTGGATTAGGGGGAGATCATTCTGTCACTTTAGCTAGTTTACGAGCTGCGGCAAAGGTATATGGCCCGGTAGCCATGATTCATTTCGATTCCCATACAGATACTTGGGATACATATTATGAGGAAAAATATTGGCATGGATCTCCATTTATACGTGCACACGAAGAAGGTTTGCTACAGGCAGATAAAGTATTTCAAGTAGGAATCCGAGGTACGCTAAACCACTCTGGAGATTTACAGGCAAGTCTTGATTTAGGTTATCGTTTGATTACAACTGGTGAACTTTCCAATCGTGGATTTGAAGATGTTTTGAAAGAGATTAGAAAAACCATTGGTAACACACCTTGTTTCTTGACATTTGATATAGATTTCGTTGATCCTTCTTTTGCTCCAGGTACAGGTACACCTGAAGCAGGCGGTTTTAGCAGCTTTGAAACACTTAAAATGATTCGTGCCCTAACTGACTTTAACTTTATAGGATATGATGTGGTTGAAGTGCTGCCATCATATGATCCAAGTCAAATCACTTCACTTTTAGCAGCAACACTTGTACATGAGTTTTCCAGCCTTGCAGCATTAAGTACGAAAGAAGTCAATCAATAAAAATCAGTCATTACATTTGATAAAGGAGGCAGCTCTTTGCGATGAAAGGATTACCCGAGCTTAAGCGTTCACTAAATACAAGATATGTTATTGTATTTGGACTTTCCTTTATGGCGCCTGTGACAGTCTTTAGCACATATGGTATCGCCATTGATCGTACCCAGGGAATGATTCCGACAGCATACATAATTGCTTTAATTGTCATGCTATTCACTTCATATAGTTACGCAAAAATGGTTCAGGTTTATCCCACTACCGGTTCAGCTTATACCTTTGTGCAGAAAGGAATTAATTCACACCTTGGTTTTCTGGTAGGATGGGTAATTTTATTGGATTATCTTTTCAGTCCTATGATCAGTGCTTTACTTTTTGGGATTATGGTGAATGCTTACTTCCCTGGTATTCCTATCATTGCAGTTATTATTTCTTTTATTATAGGTGTGACTACCATTAATATTTTTGGGATTAAGGTTGCTGCAAATGTGAATACCTTTTTGGTGTTATTTCAATTTCTATTTATCATTATCTTCAGCCTGCTTTGTATAAATGGACTTTTAGCAGGAAAAGGTACCGGAGAGTTGTTTTCTAAGGATCCTTTTTTTAGTCCTGACGTGAATTTTAATAATCTGCTCTCGATTGTACCTCTATTATGTTTTAGTTTTCTTGGGTTTGATGCGGTTACTACATTAGCTGAAGAAACCAAAAATCCGAAAAAAACACTTCCTAAAGCTATTTATGCTACGACATTGATCGGGGGGGTATTATTTGTTGCATCTACCTATTTTGCACAATCCATTTTCCCGAACTTCAATGCTTTTAAGAACCCTGATACAGCTATAGTGGATATCATGATTTATACCGGGGGTAATATTCTGAATAGTTTGTTTATTGCTGTGGTAGTGACATCTGCTACTGCTTCTGCAATAGCTTCAGGAGGCAGCGGAGCCAGGATTTTATATGCAATGGGGAGAGATAATGTTCTGCCTAAGAGGGTTTTCGGATATGTTTCTCCAAAATTTCAAACGCCCATATTCAATATCCTACTCATTGCTTGTGTTGCAATGAGTGCTGTATTTTTGGATATCGCAACAGCTACTTCTTTCATTAACTTTGGAGCCCTGTTTGCTTTTACATTCGTTAATCTTTCAGTGCTTATCCATTATTTTGTGAGGCAGAAGCAGAGATCGCCTAAAAGTATCGTTTTATATTTACTTCTTCCCTTAATAGGCACCGGTATAACTATATTGTTTATGACAAAGTTAGATATCCATTCTTTAGTATTAGGGATTACTTGGATGGCAGTAGGGTTCATATATTTATTGTACTTAACAAAAATGTTTAAGGAACGTCCTCCTGAACTGAATTTTGCAGAGCAAAAAGAAGAATTTGATGTAAAACTAGTGCAATGATCAGTTACTGTTTATTATTTTGAATGAAAAGAGGTAAACTCTATGGCTATTAAAAAAGCAGATATTGTTCTTTCCAGTGATGCTATTTTTACAGGGCTTGCACATGAGCCGACGTCTGGTGCAATTGCTATCTTAGGTAACAAAATTATGAGTGTAGGATCAAAAGCGGAGATTGAACCTTTTATAGGAAGTGAGACAAAAGTATTTAACTATGGAAATCAATTAATTATGCCTGGATTTCATGATTTTCATATTCACATCATGTTTAGTGCACTAAGTTTAAATAGTGTTAATTTATTTGAAGCCAGGTCAGCTCAAGATGTAGCTGCAACAGTACTGGAATTTTCTAAAGATTGTTCTGAGGAAGAATGGATTATTGGTATGCAATGGGACGCAGGTTATTGGCATGATAAACAAGAGCCCCATTATAAAATACTTGATGCTGTTATTCCAGATCGTCCTGTTGTTCTTTTTCATGCTGAAGGTCATTATACATGGGTGAACAGTAAGGCCATGGATTTAGCAGGAGTTACTGAGGATATACGTGATCCGGATTTTGGTCGCTATGAAAGAGATAAGAATGGTTTACTTACTGGGATTTTATATGAAGAAGCCCAGCAGATAGTTTTAAAAGAGGCATTACGGTTAACACAAGATAAGAAAGAAACGATACTAAAAAAGTATTTAAGATTGTTATCTCAATATGGAATTACTTCTGTAAACGATTTGTTTGCGCCAATAGATGACTTCCTTCAAGACTATGACCTTTTCGAGAAATTAGATAAGCAAGGAGAATTAACGACTAGATTTCATATCACTCCTGAATTAGATGGCAATTTGGATAAAGCCCAAAAGCTGAGAAATAAATATGAATCAAAGAAACTTCAATTTTCAGGATTAAAGCAATTTGTTGATGGAACCGTCACGGGTCATACCGCTTACTTCCTGAAACCTTACTCCGATCAAGTGGATATCTGTGGTCATCCAGCTCTATATCCAGAAGTGTTGATTGATCGAGTTGTTAAAGCAGATGGACTTGGATTTAGAATCCGGTTTCACGCTATTGGAGATGCGGCAATTCGTTTAGCTTTAGACGCTTTTGAAGAAGCAGTACGTAAGAATGGAAAAAGAGACTCAAGACATACAATAGAGCATATTGAAGTAATCGATTCGGATGACATTGAACGTTTTTCCAAACTAGGGGTCATTGCCTCGATGCAACCTGATCACATGGCTGCTTCATCAAGAGAGGTATATTCTTCAATAATAGGTCCTGAAAGGGAAAAAAATGTTTTCCTGACGAAGTCGCTTTTAAATTCAGGTGCATCTTTAGCATTAGGAACAGACTTTCCGGTTTCCATCTCATTAAATCCAATGCGGCAAATATATACTGCCATTACAAGAGTTGATAGCAGTGGAGATCCAAAAAACACATGGCATCCTGAACAAAAGCTCACTTTGGCAGAGGCATTGCAAGCATATACATATGGCTCAGCCTATGGAAGTTTTAGAGAGCATGAGCTAGGTACAATAGAAGAGGGGAAACTTGCTGATCTTGTGGTTTTAGACAGAAATCTTTTCGATATTCCAGTAAATGAAGTGCTCGAAACTAATGTGGAACTTACAATAAACGATGGGGAAGTTGTGTATAAAAGTGAAGAAACTTCTTTATCCAGCATATTCTAATTCTCTAATCATTTAAAGAAAAAGAACTATGTTTTAATGTATCAAATCTTTAGTTTAAAAAGGGAAATGAGTTTATAATGATATTAACTAACGTTAGATAGTTTGGGGGCACATTATGACAAAAAATGAAATTAAAAACATTTCCTTAACACTTTTTACCAAGTACGGATACGAGGGAACTGCTTTATCGGAAATTGCCAAGAGGGTAGGTATACAAAAACCCTCAATCTATAACCATTTCAAAAATAAGGATGACCTTTTCTTGTGTCTGTTTGAAGAAATACTGGAAGAGCATATTCACCAGGTCGAACAATTTGTCGAAGAAATAAATACACTCTCTTCTGAAGAAAAGTTAAAGCATATCCTTCTTGATACTTGTAACTATTATAAAAACCATGAAAATAAAGCAACTTTTTTAAAGAGGGCAATGATTTTTCCGCCGGAGCATTTGAAGCACATATTAAATGATAAATTCCTTAGATCTGAAGAATCATTTTCCGCTATCTTACATGATATCTTTGTCGAAGGAATTGACAAAAAAGAAATACGCCAAGGGAAAATCGAGAACTTAATCATGTCCTATTTCTGTTTGATTGATGGGATATTCATGGAATTTTCTTATTATGGTAAAGAGAATATGGAACCTAGAATTCAGAATATATGGGAAAATTTTTGGTATGGACTAAGTGGATGATAAATAAACGTTAAAAACTATCAAATTGGTATACTTTACTTGCTCATTCCGAGTAAGTGAGTTTGTAGACAAAAGGGGTTCTATCTGAATTTTTAAACAAAGTTGATTGGAACGTAAGGTACGAGACTCCTGCGGGAGAAGCGTGTCCTAGGGAGACCCCGCAGGCGCCGAGGAGGCTCCCGGACCGCCCGCGGAAAGCGAGTGCCTGGAGTGGAAATCAACGTTCATATTTTACACTCCCTCAAAAAAAATGTAGGCAATCTTATTACTATAGAATTTGTTTACAGTCTGTACTTGCTCAATCCGAGCAAGTTTTTTTGATATATTAAAAATAAAAGCTATGTGAATATAAGTTTTCACATAGCTTTATCTATTATTTTTGGTTATGTGATTGGGCTGATTTCGCTGCATTCGGCGTGGCCGCCATCTACACGTAAATCTTATTTTTAATCTAAAGCTAGGAATGCCTGCCAAAAATCCTGCTTTAAAGTAAACTTACAATTCCTTTGACTTAATTCTTCTAATTAACTCTTCAAACCAATATATTGTGTGATCTGTTCTGGTCGAAAAATAGCCATCCAAAAATTCACGAATATTCTCGTTGCCTTTAGGTTCTGGCTCGAAATTCCCAAGCTCCTCCCAAATGGCCTTGATGGAATTTACTTTTTTTTCTAATATATCTACTACTTTATCCCGATCTACATACTTGATGTTTGCTAAACCAACAATCATTTCCTTAATTTCATCCGCACTTTCAAATAATTTATAGATTTTTTTTGGTAGTTCTTCGCGACCCTTAGCCGTAATCGCAAATACTTGTTTATCAGGACGATGTTCTTCTTTTATGACTTCAACTGGTTCGACTAAACCTTGTTTTACCAAAGATTCAAAATGATAGTACAGTTTACTTTCAGTTAACCCGCCCAGGCGATCCAACGGAATGGGTTCTGAAAGCTGTTTTTTTAATTTATAAGGATAGTTTTTATCCTCCATCAGCTTGCTCAATATAAAAATTTGAATAGACATTTTCTACGCTCCTTTAAGAAGTATTATCTCCTTATTGTAGCAAAACCTAAGCTGTGATTTCTGCCGCTTTCTTTTCAACTTCTGTTTCAGAAACCTGTACTGGCATCGGTTTTTGAAGAAACGCGACAATAGCCATATTAATTAACAGCGCAACGGCACCAACCGCAGCCATTGACCAAATATACGGACTTGGACTGATGCTGCCAAATAGGTTTGCAAAGTACGCTTGCACCGAGTAATACATCGGTGAAATGTGGCTCATCCATTCATAAGGTAAATGCATCATATCACGTGTGATAGTAGCACCATTTGCTATTGTTTGCATTAATAAAATCGGTAAGTTTAAAATCATGCCGCCTTCACCAAATAAGAAGATTAAAATCGCGGTGAAATTAAAACATACCATATAGTTTAGTATTTGTTGACCTACTATACCGAAGAATAGGTCACCGCTTGGCTTATCAATTAAATACGCTACACCTACAGCGATGATTGATGAAACCACTGCAATCAATAACGCAGCCATTTGCACATAAATGAATAAACGTGTTTTACTAGCTTTTCCACGGCTGGCTCTAAATGCACCTACTAATTGCATCGCTCCAATCATCGCCCCTACATAACCGGCCATTGTTAAGAACATGGGCAGCATATTATGATTCATGCCATCTGGTATTTCGTTGATTGTAACTACATTTCCTGTATAGGATTTCTCAATCTTTTCCGCTAATTCAGCGGCTTGCTTTTCTGGTACATTAAAGTTCATCAATACGCCCTGAGCTGTTTGCTGCGAGAATTGTGTGCTTAACTGGTTATTAATTTCAGTTACCATAGCATTCATGGTAGAAGAAACGACTGTTGCCCCGGCCTCATTGATTGTAAAGTCGATGCTTGATGACGCTTCACCTTTTTGCATATTCTCAGAGAAGGATTTTGGGATGTGTACGACTAATGCTAAATCATTGTGCTCCAAATCTTTTAAGGCTTGTTTATTTGTTATATCCGTCTCGATTTCTTTAAAGGGTAAATTTTCTTGTAACTTTTCGGCGATCATCGCCCCATTTTCACCATCATCATCATTGATGATGGCGATAGGTAATTTATCGACATTTCCTGGTATGGCTGTATACCCAGGCAAGAAGATGCCTAACATGGCAACTGCATAGAAAATCCCCATAAAGATTGCCGCAGTTGCACCTCTTGTTTTTAAGAATGCTGTAAATTTCATATGTTTAATCCATCCTTTTGATTTAATTTAAGTATTTTACTCAATTTGAAGTACTCTAATTTGAGTATTTTAAATTAAGTACTTTGAATTTTATTTTATTTTTTTAAAAAAGTCAACTGAAAAAATTTATGTATATGAAAAAACTCCCAACAAAAGCAGAACGTCAAAACTTCTGCTTTGTTGGGAGTTACTATTAGGGAGGGGTTCATTTGGATTCCTTCGGCACTTCTCTGACTAGCATATGCCCATGATTTAGGTACTCATTTTCTCAGTGTCATTAAACCTGTTTAATACAACTTCAACAAAAGCCTCTACTGCTGGAGACAGCCATTTCTTCTTTTTTATCAGCATATAGGAATAAATGGGATCGAGATTTTCTGAATGATTAAGGATTTTAAGCTTGCCGCTCTCCACTTCATCTTTTACTGTAATATAAGGCAAAACCGAAAACCCAAGTCCGCTCATGACAATCTGTTTGATTGCTTCTATACTCCATAACTCCATGGTTTGAAAGTAATCCATTTCATGCTTTAATAGATATCTTTCAAACATGGTCCGATAACTGCAGCCTTCTTCATTTGTGATGAAAAAATGATTGGTGTTTGTGCCGATATTTTTATATGCATCAAAATGATCAGGACCGTCAGGACTGCTTACAAGAACGATTCTCTCCTCAATCAAAGAATAATGAATGCATTTTTCCGGGTTTATTTCTAGATAGACCATTAATGCGACATCAACCCGCCCGCTTATTAAATCGATTTGGTTTTGACCACATGGACCGTTGGTTAATATGATTTTTACATTGGGATATTTCAAGGAAAAATCCCTTATGATTGGACCTAACCTGGAGATTGTTAAAGACTCTGGTGCTGCCACTTTTAAAACACCTTTAACTTCATTGGTGCAACGCATGTTCTTGATCTGTTCGTGAGTGGAAAGTAAATCTTCCGCTAACGGTATTAAGTCTCTGCCTAGAGTAGTAAGCTGCAAATTTCTATTTGCATAAGTGAAAATTTCCCCGCCAATCTCATGTTCGAGCGCCTGAATATGTGAAGTTATCGTGGATTGAGTGTAACCCAACTTCGAAGCAGCCCTTGTATAACTTCCTATTTCAACAATAGTCTGAAACGTTTTAAGGTGTCTAATTTCCATATCGTTCTCCTTAAATTGGATCATGTATCGAAAAAAATGATAATGAATTTTTTAATTTCAATTTTATTTATAGTTATAGTCATCTTACAATAAAGACTGTTCGTTAGGATATAGTAAATGAAGGTGAGATTATGAGTATAATAGCGTTTCTTTCGTATGTGATGATTACATCGATTACGCCTGGTCCAAGTAACATCTTATTGATGAATGAAGCAAGGAGGTTTGGCTTCTTTGGGTCATGGAGGTTCACTAGCGGCATCTTGGCAGGATTTGCAGTATTAGGGATCATGAGCGGAGTATTTACAACAAGCCTCTACAATTGGATTCCTATCGTGGAGCCATATTTTAAAATAGCCGGTGCCGCATATCTTCTTTACTTAGCTTGGCAGATTAGTATGTCCAAAGGTTCAAAGAAGGAATCCAGAGATGTGCAGTCTTCTTTTTTATCAGGCTTCATTCTTCAAATCATCAATGTCAAAAGCATTTTGTTCTATTTAACCGTGTTGAGTGCGTTTATTTTACCGTTTAATGAGTCGCTTAAATTCGTTGCTATATATTTAGCTTTAACGATTTTTCTGGGATGGCTGGCATTGCTCCTATGGTCAGGATTCGGCTCGCTTTTCAAAGATTTTTTTGCTAAACATGACAAGTCATTTCGGTTAATTATGTGCCTATTATTGATTTACTCTGCCGGTACAATTTTTCTGTGATTACTCAAAAAGTAGCTGTCTTTAAGTTCTTATCTTACTTAAAAGCGGTAAGCTTTAAAAATTAAGCAATGTTATTTTATGAACAATGACATTAATGCAGTCTTTTTTTCATACGATATTTTTGGGGTGAAAAAATGGCAAGAGTAAGTTACCGGAGCTCAGACGTCGACTTAATGGCAAGGATGATGAGAGCAGAAGCCGAAGGTGAAGGAAAACAAGGGATGTTATATGTTGGAAATGTAATTGTTAATCGTCTTAAAGCGAATTGTACAGACTTTATAGATTTAAGAACAATTCCACAGGTCATTTATCAAGTACAAGGAGGAAATTATTCTTTTGAAGCAGTTCAAAAAGGTAATGTATTTTATCAAAGAGCAAGATCTGCTGAAAAAAGATTAGCAAAACAGAATTTGGATTATTGGAGAGAACACCCAGGAAAATATGCCCTTTGGTATTTTAATCCATATGCCCCGTGCCCGCCAACATGGTACGATCAACCTTTTGCTGGTCAATTTAAAAATCATTGTTATTATGAACCAAAACCTGGAACATGTGATAGTGTTTATACCGGGGGTTGACTGGGAGTTATTATTTCGTTTCAAGGAGCTGATCAGCAGCTCCTTTTTTTATGCAACAATTGGGCATTTCAAAAAGGTAATGTGGATTTTATGGTAAAATATAGTAAAAACAGATTGTTGTTTGGGGGATTTTTAGTGGAGGCTATTATATTTTTTGTTTATTTTACTGTGGGGTTATTCATTCTCTATATAGTTATTGAAACAGCAGTAAGAAAAGGAATTAACAATTCAATTATCGGTCAATTTCTTGAAAAAAAGTATGGAGTTAAAGAAGATAAAAAGTCTTTTCTTGATGATGATTTAGATAATGAAAATAAAACGGATCATTAAAATAAGGGAGGTTGCTGCGGTAACCTTTTTTTAGTGGAATTTTTAAAAATAAATTCAATAAGACAACAATGATTTTACTCAAACAGACGCCAGTTTGTGGAAAAGCACACCTATTCAGCGTCTTTCCGAGGGCGACGAAATTCTCCGTAGTAGACCTTCCGCTTTTCTGGTTCGGATTCAATATTTTCGATGAAAGCTGTTTTGGCTTCCTCCAGTAACAACCCCTTTAAATTCCGAAGCTTTATTGGTCCCACTCCTGGTAACTTATCAGGTATAAGAACTTCGAAATCCCCCTGCCGTTTATAAAAACGAATGCTGCCAAGCCCCGTTCTTTCGACTTTCCCCAAGGTATATGCGAATTCAAATCGTTGCTGAATGAATGAAGATAACTCAGGCAGCCCTAAACCTTCATAGAGGGGAGGGAATTCATGATAAACTGGAGGTTCTTTGAATGATATTGAAGAGATCTTCAAATGGATTCTCCTCCTTTGGTGGAATGAAGACAGACATACGTTGCCTATATTATTGTGCTATAGGCCGTTTTTTTAAACATCCTTACAGTGATCGTGCTTTCCTGTAACCAGGAACAGTGCAGATTTTTATTAGTCCGCATCGGCACTTTCCTTATACTACAATATCAACTATACAAAAAATATTTCATAAGCTAGCCGAATATTATATAAATCAAGATAGTTATAAATCTATTAAATTAATTGGGTGCTAAAGTTCAATATGTAATAGCAATAAATCTTCAGCAAACGTGCGCGATTCTTTAATAGGATCGCTTTTTTCATTGAACTAACGTGACACTTCAATAAGAAGTCTATGGTATTAAAAATAGATAAACCGATAAAACTTTAAGTGGAAGGTTATTAGATGGTACATAAGTTGAAAGGGGCTAAATGATGACCGAATTAAACGGGAAAGTAATTATAGTAACAGGTGGGGGGAGCGGAATCGGAAGGGAAACTGCATTGCAGCTATCAACAAAAGGTGCATCCGTAGTAATTGCAGACTATAATGAAAATTCTGCTAAGGAAGTGGTTGCTGAGATAGAAGCAGCATCTGGTATTGCAGCTTCCTATAAAGTTGATGTATCTAAAGGTGATGAAGTTAGTGCTCTTATTGATTGGACAGTAGAAAGATTCGGTACTTTAAACGGGATCTTTAACAATGCTGGTATAGGTCTGGTAAAACCTTTCTTGGAGATGGATCCAGAATCATATCATCGGGTTATTGATGTTGACCAACACAGTGTATATTATGGGATGTATTATGGAGCTAAAAAAATGGTTGAATTAAACGTAAAAGGAACTATCGTTAATACAGCATCCATTTATGGAACAATGGCAGCAGTTGGAAGCTTTAATTATAACGCAGCTAAAGCAGCTGTGGTCATGATGTCTAAATCCGGGGCGTTAGAGTTAGCTGAACATGGTATCCGAGTTGTAGGAGTTGCTCCAGGATTCATTGATACGCCAATACTTGGTGAAAATGAAGAAGTGAAAAATGCTCTAGCTGCACAGCATATGCGGGAAAAGCTCATCCAACCGAAGCAAGTAGCTAGCGTAGTTACGTTCTTGTTTAGTGAAGGGGCAAGTGCAATTAATGGTCAAACAATTCCTGTTGACGATGGTTTTCTAAGCTTCAAATCTAAATAAGAATTCTTAAAAAAGTAACGGTGTAAATTTTTTACACCGTATTTTTATGTAAATTATAGTGAATTAGCTTTTAACCTTCAATTGAGCAGCATACCTAAGATTTTTAGATCTTAGAAGAGAAGGTTAATGGTTTTAGAATTGATACCGTATTCTATTTAAGAATGTAACCTTCCTATCAGTTGTTTTTGAAATCCAAAAATTCTAGAGCAGTCGCGAGATTGTGATTAGGTACTTAACGTTTGTATCCTTTTGAATAAATTAATCCTTTAAAAGCCAGATTATTAACATAGGAAATACGAGTGATGTAAATGAGGGTCATGTATGGACAAAGCTGGTGTTAATGAAAAGTATAAGGTATCGCCATTTTATGTGTTATTTTTAGTGCATGCCATGCAAACAGGATTAGGCGTGTTAAATTTTCAAAGAGATTTAGCTAAGGCGACGGGGACGGATGGTTGGATCTCCATAATCCTAGCCGGACTGATTGTTCATATATTAATTTGGCTTATATATAAGATTTTTAGCTTTGTTCCTGGTGATATCATTTCTGCTAATAATCTTGCATTGGGTAAATGGATAGGGAATTTCTTCAGTCTCTTATTCATTCTTTATTTTTTTGTCCTTGGAATGACGGTCATTATCGGCTATATAAATGTCATTCATGTTTGGATGTTTGAAGAGATACCTTCTTGGGTGTTTGCTTTGGTTTTCCTGATCCTGATTTATTATATATGTACGGGAGGTTTCCGAACCATTACGGGTATAGCCTTTTTAACTGTAATCGTTTCATACTGGCTTTTAATTGTACCTCTATATGGCTTTAAATACGCTGATTTCACCAGTTTTCTTCCTATTTTCGATCATACTTTGAGCGAAATAATGAAAGGTACCAGAAGTACTTCATTATCAATGCTTGGTTTTGAAATGATCCTGATGTTTTATCCGTTCATCAAAAATCCTGAAACATCACAAAAATATGCTCATGGAGGAGCCTTGGCAACTACGTTATTGATCCTATTACTTTATTTTGTTTCGACAGTCTTTTATTCACAGAAACAGTTGGTCCTTACCCTATGGCCAACACTCTCATTGACCAGTGTCATTGAATTCCCCTTTATTCAACGTTTCGAATACATAACTGTTTCTTGGTGGGCCATCGTCATCATTCCCAACATGGTCATTCCTTTGTGGGCTGCCAGCAGGGGTGTCAAGCGCTTATTCAATGTCCAGCAAAAGTATCCCTTATGGGTAATGTCCATAATCATACTGCTTGTCAGTATATTTTTTTTCGATGTCGATTCCTTATATGTATTAAATAAAATAATCAATCCATACAGCGTGGGCTTCCTTGTTTTATACTTGCCTCTTCTTTTTGTTTTAATAAGCATAAAAAAATCGAGGAAACGTTTATGACAAATTATCATTTATATAAATATATTACTCAGACTGTAGACAAACTTGAAGAAAAGAGAGTTTGCCTGCAGTTTTTTTATTTTAAAAAAAGTTCCAGCTGACTTCAGAAATCCGCTCCCTTTCCGCCGACTGTCTGCCAAGCCTCCTCGGGCAAGCGCCTGTGGGGTCTCGGCTAGCCAGTTATTCGGCAGGAGTGTCGCAAATTTCTTCAATCCAATAAGGATTACAGAAAAAAAACTTAAAGGATAAACTAGTCTTAAACATAATTCGGGGATGAGACCAGCCTACAGTTTTTTCAAGTAAAAGTTCCAGCTGACTTCAGAAATCCGCTTCCTCTCCGCCGACTGTCTGCCAAGCCTCATCAAAGCTAGCGTCTATTTTTAAATGAGCTATTACAGAACTTCAATCATCTTAGTTTGGGTCAAATTCACAATAAGTCTTATGGAGGTAACGGGGCAGCATTCCTGTAATAACTGAAAATGAGGTTTGAACGAAAAAAGACCTCTTGATAAGATGAATGTGTCCTAAGCTGGCCAGCTAAAAAAGGACAAAACATCTATTTGGAGGTCTCACAATGAATTATAACCAAAATCATAAAATCACTCAAATTACTTCTGAAACCTTAATTGTCGGAGTATATATAGCCAAGCACAATCATGTCGCGAGAGCACAGGATTTTAGAGGATTGGAACTGGGTAAAACGTGTTTCTTTGAAAATACGAATGCAGGATTTCATTGATTAACCAACTTGTTAAAGAGTGTAAGTTAAATCAAGTGATTGTAGGCATGGAGCCAACTGGTCACTACTGGTTAAATCTAGCTCATCAGAGATGCTGTCCCCTTTAACTCGAGGTACGATACTGCTTTTCATGGACTCTATTTCATATACAATCTGCTGACCGGTTTCTTTATCTAAGCTTTTCACTACACCGCCTTTCCCCTTACATGCTATCCATGTCACGCCCTCCAGTTCTTCCTCATTCAAATAACCAGACATTTTGTGTGTCTTTCCATCGATCACGGCAGCTCCCGCAAATTTGACTTCCCCGTTCACTGATAGTACATTTTGCAACAGAAAACTAGATTCTGATTTGATCTTACTTTCTACTTTAATAAGCGACATAGGAGGCAAAATCCTAGCTGTTCGATAGGCATTTTCTACAATACCAACCAGACGAAACGCTGGAATTTCCCTTGCTGTCTTTGTTTCCAATGTGTTGCTTGCTCTTCCTTTACTAATGAGCACAAGACAGCTTGGTCTAAAATCATTATCACGAAGATTAAAATCAAGTAATTGCTCCAAACCATACGATTTTGCAAGCTTTTCACTGATAACAATCACTTTCATATGGTGAGCGTCTAAGGGTTGTTCACTTCTCAATGATAATTCACGAGTCATTTGAAGGACGGAATCTCCCGTTTCGGAAACGTTAACATAAGATTTTTGTTGTGGTCCTGATTGTTTCGTTGTTGAACTTGCTACTTGTGGAGTGATAAATTGATAGGTTGCAGTAATCAGGTCCTTTTTTGAATA
>NZ_JAZHFU010000011.1:0-120439 GCF_036541465.1 Bacillus sp. CFBP9009
AGGTAAAATTAAAAGGCATGAGCCCGGTAGATTACCGGGTTCATGCCCTCAAGGCTGCCTAAGTAAATAAAGTGTCTAACTTTTTGGGTTCACTTACTTATGCAAGTCCTTGTATTTTCCCCTTCATTCTTTCACTGAAGGGTGAAAAATTTCGTGGGGATACTTCTGTTGGATATAGCGTATTAGTGCAGTGACAACTTGCGGACCGGATTCTACGAGTCTACCTTGTTCAAATGCAGTGAAGTTATCACCGCCTGAAGCCAAATAATTACTAACCGCTACTTCATATTCGTTGCTTGCCTGAATCTCTTGACCCTTCATGTCTTTCAGCGCAACAATGCGGCTGCCAATTGGAGCATCGGGGTCCCAATTATACGTTAAACCCACCGTTTGCAACCTATTTTCATAATCCTTCGTCCACTGCTGTTCTAAAGCTAGTTTTATTTGGTCACCTGTTAAGATTAACTTACTGATACTATGACCCAAAGGCAAGCCTGTATAAAGGTCTTCTACAGTGATTTCCCCTTTTTTTAAACTTTTCCGCATTTCGCCTTGATGGACAAAAGCTATATCTACCCCCATGGCTTCCCGCTCAGA
Source organism: Bacillus sp. CFBP9009 (assembly GCF_036541465.1). NCBI lineage: Bacteria > Bacillati > Bacillota > Bacilli > Caryophanales > Bacillaceae > Bacillus > Bacillus sp. CFBP9009. The sequence goes on from NZ_JAZHFU010000011.1 coordinate 598, forward strand.
TTCTGCAATCATTTTCGCTAATGCGGATTCACCGTTTGCATCTTGATTTCGTTTGATTTCTTCAGGCATTTGTCCTATTACCTGATTAAAATAGCTCCCCAATCTTTTTCTATATTTATATAGAAGAGCAACCGTTTCTTTATCTGGTTTTATATGATGATGTGCAGTGACAATAATCTTTGCTTGTTTCTTAACGATATTTTTAGTATGTGGGTCAATTTCAAGTTTTACTTGAGAAAAAGCTTTCCCATTAGAATAAGCTTGAACGATCAGTTTACCGGCTGCAACGGTATTGGCATATTCATGGCTGTGACCGGCAAAAATGACATCGACCTCATCATCGATTTTTGGAGCCATCTCCACTAAAGCTCCACTGGAATTTGCTCCTGCCTTATCTGATTTAGCTGAATCATGTGCCAGTACAACAATTACCTTAATCCCTTTTTCCTTTAAAATCTTAACGGTTCGGTTAATAGCTGAAACTTCATCCGTAATTTCTACTTCTTTTCGATTTTCAGGTGCCACATACAGGTTGGTCTCTTTTGTTACCACCCCGATAAATCCAATATTAATTCCGTCAATTTGTTTAATAACATACGGTGGTAACAAGGGAGTACCCGACTTTCTATTTATTATATTTGCAGAACTATAAGAAGTATTGGCACCTTGAAAATAACCTGTTTTTTTATTGAATCCTCCATAAATAAGACGTTTCATTTCATTTACGCCTTGGTCCAATTCATGATTTCCAGGTGTCCCGACATCAACGTGCAGAAGGTTTAAAAATTCAATCGTGGGTTCGTCTTTAAATTGAGAAGAGATTGGAGGACTTCCTCCTACCATATCACCTGCATGAACAAGTAGTGTATTTGGGTTTTCTTGTTTATATTTTTTTAAATGGGCAGACAGGTATTCAGCCCCACCTGCCATGGTTCCTGAAACCATTTGATATTTGTTTAGTTGGCCGTGAAAATCATTAACGCCTAACAATTGTACTTGAATGTAGCGGTTGGATGTGGAATGATTTGTTGTGGAATGATTGGATGTGAATGCTGAGATTTTATAAGTTACGAAAATGATGATAAATACCAAGATGAACAAAGAAGATATGGCCTGAAATTTTGACAATTTCCGATCCCTCCCTCTAGATGTAAATTAAGAATAACTCTTGAATTTTATATCCGTATAAAGGGACCGTGATTTTTTGTTATATTTCATATAATAATTGTTAAGTTAACCCAGTACATGCATATCTTTTTAAAATACTCATACGGCTTAACATTTAGAAATCTGTTAAGATTTTGACTAGCAATAAATCCAGTTTTATTTAAAAAGGCACCAAATTTTCTACCCATTAAACCATAGTACTTGAATTTATCCTCATTCTTAAAAATTAGTTCAACTAAATGTACTCCTTTAGTTAGATTCCCCGGCCTAATTCGGTACTAATGGACGGCTCTAATCATATTCTTATAAAAAGAAAACAATAAGAAGAGGTGCAAAGTCAGTTGATAAAAGTTAAGGTTGGTTTACGTCCCATTGTAAGTAAAATAAATTTACCTACTGTTTTGAAAACAACCATACTTCCAGGTGACTCAATTGAAAGATTATTTATTGCAACCCAGATAGGAGAGATCTTTTACATAGGAAACGGAGATATAAGGACTTTTTTAGATATTCGCCCGCGAATCCTGAAACTAGGTGCTTCTGGTGGCGGATATGATGAACGGGGATTGCTGGGGCTAGCGTTTCATCCCGAATTTTATTATAACGGTCTGTTTTATCTTCATTATTCAGTAGCTGGAACACAAGGACCAGGTGCTCTTCCTGAATCTTTTAAGCCTGATCCGTGTGATCCCAAGACTTTAAACCTAAGGTGGATAAATAGAGAAACACAATATGATCATATTGATACAATTGAAGAATGGATTTTACAATCGAATGGTCAACCCCAAAAACGACGGACATTACTTAACTTAAGAAGACCATTTTCAAATCATAATGGGTTCAATAGTTTAAACTTTTCACCTGAAACAGGAAAACTTGTTTTAACAACCGGAGATGGTGGATCAGGCTATGATCCATTTAACTTAAGCCAGGACGATCTAGAAATCGCTGGTAAAATAATTGAAATTGATGTAGGTAAGAATATGTACGTCAATGATCCACCCATTGTCACACGTTTCAATGAACTTCCCACAACCATTCAGGAAGCGCTCATGGTAATGGCCAAAGGGGTTCGCAATATACCAGGCATTTCATTTCAAAGGTTTTATAATCAGTATATTAAATATGCGGGAAATGTCGGCCAGAGTATGGTCGAGTCGATTTTTTCATTTGTTCATTATAAACCAATGCCGGTTACTCAGCTTATTCAAGCTTCTTTCATGAATTCTGAACCTGACAAAGAAGGATTTATTAACTTTGGCTGGCGAGGTTGGGAAGGTGCTTTTCCTGCTTCGATTATAAAAGGCTGCACTGAAAATCGGAATTTGGATGAAAAAACAATTGCTTATTACAATGAAGCAGTAACACTTTCAGGGAGTCGTCTTCAGCCTTTAACTAGTTATTTTCATAAAGATACCAGACCCGATAAGTTTGGGGGAACTGCACTTACAGGAGTGCAGGCCTATATGGGGAAAAGCATCCCTGGTTTAACAGGAAGCGTTGTGTTTACCGATCTTGCCCGGAAAGAATCTCACCCTCAGGTTAGAGGGGCTCTAGCTTATACTACCGTTAGGCCAAATGGTGAACAAAATGATTTTAGTGTGATACAAACCGATTATGATTTTGGGTCTCAATCAGCTTATTATGTTAATTTGGGAACGAACCTGGATCAAAGCAGATTATATTTAGGGGTTTATGGCTCTATGAAAGTGACTAATTTCAACCAGGGTACTGTTTTTGAAATTGTTCCCTGAATCATAACTATAAAATTCTTGATAATTCTCTTATGAATCGAAATTAAAACCAAGTGATGGAGAATCACTAAATTATAATCATTTTTAATCTTTTAAAAATGATTAAAGCAATTTCAACCCATAACCAGCTATAAATGAAAGCAAATATAAAGCCAGTTATAAGAAATGAAAAGGAAACAGCGACGGCTGGACCTAAAACCGGAAAGTGAAAAATAAATATTAGACTCAGAATCCCTAACATTAAAAGAATTGCACCAGCAGCAATAATACTTAATCTCTTCCTAAAGAAGTAAAAAGATGCCCCTATGCCAAGTCCTAACAATCCTGTTGTAAAAGGAAATACAATCAGTTCAGTTGGCTGTAGGATGAATAACAACATAATTGTCAGAAGGTAGGTCATCACTCCATATGGAATGGAAAACATGGAACATAACAGAATAGGTGCAGTGGCTAGTGGACTTATAAAATATCCTATACCTGGTAAAAAGCCAGCAGCAGCCTGTAGAATAGCAGCAATACAGGCAAAAATAGATCCTAGAATGAGCTTCATCGTTTTTTTATGTTTATTGAATATTATTTGAGATAAACGAACCTCATCAGAAATAGGTTTAAAAAAATACACCTTTCCACCTCCTTCCATTTGGTTTATACGATACGATACATTATATTACCATTTATTAGAGGTGGAACAATTATTAATAATCCAAACATCAATTTCCTGTGTAATGAAAAATAGCTTAATAAATAAAAAAACAAGGCCTTATTGGCCCTGCTTTTTATTTGACTATTACTTTCCCAACCATTCCTTCCTGGAAATGGTACCGGCAAGTCAGTTCATATGTACCGGGCTGTTTCGGTTGCACGGTAATGGTTTTTTCTTTACCTGGCTGGACCTCGGCGTCAATTCCGAGCTTTTCCACTGTGAAGGTGTGTTCTTTTGTACCTTTGTTTTTCAATATCAACGTTGTGGCTGTTCCATTCGGAATAGTGATGACTTCCGGATTAAAGTAATCATCGTTCAACTCGACCTCAATCGATTTCACCGTAGGCTGAGCTACAACACCGGATTCGGCAAATACGCCGAGTGAGCCTAGAGTTGTCACAACTACAAACATTGCAAGCACAACAACCAATCCTGTTACCCGCTTTTTCACAGACATTCGCAATCCCTCCTTCCCTAACACTATTTTTTCTAATCCATTAAAATATTATTACTATTAATTTGGTTGCAAAGGAGAGCTGCTAGTCAGCTCCTTTGCAAAACACCTGATAGCTCAATAACAATCATTTATACAAGATATCATCTCTTAGTGTAGCAACTTTAGTTAAAGCTGTATCTATGTCAGCTTCATTCACTCCAAAGTGAGCTAGTGCATCGTTAAGATGTTTTACAATGGCATTAAAATGGTCTGGTTGCAGATTCAATCCTTGGTGAGCTTTTGCCATGGATTGTCCAGAATATTGTTTTGGACCACCTAATGCAAAACTAATGAACTTTGTTTGATGACGGCGTTGCTTTTCCATATCCGTCTTTTCAAAAAAATGATTAACTGTCTCATCCTTAAGAACCAATTCGGAGTAAAAATAGTCCACAACTTTTGCTATCGCTTCTTCCCCGCCGACTTTTTCATAAAGTGTTTGTTCCATATATACACTCCTAACTTGTAATTAATAGAAGTATTCTTTGTAGAAAATTTGTTTTTATTCCTTATCTTTCAATTTAATCCCCTTTTGCTGAGATTCACTTATCCCTCTTTATTTCAACTTGTTGCTACCAAGTTGCTGAAAATGCATAATTGATTTAGGAAATTCCATTTATTACATTCACTGTTCACACGATAATTTCACATATTCAAATTGTAATGTGACAAAATTGTAATCTTACTTCCTGTTACATCTATGGTGGGAAAAGGGATGAATTTTATAGTATGTAACATGAGGAGGAGATTTACGTTGAAAAAAGTATTACAAACTAAAAACTTATCTAAATCCTATGGAAAGGCACAGGTTTTAAAAAATATTGACCTTACCATTACTTCGGGTGAATTCACGGCTATTATGGGGCCATCCGGTTCAGGAAAAACCACACTGATGAATGTGCTCTCGACAATTGATAAATTTTCTGGCGGGGAGGTCTGGCTTGAAGAACAGGCCCTGTTGGATTTAAACAAAAAAGCATTGCGTACATTTCGCCAAGAACGAATGGGGTTCATCTTTCAAGATTACAACTTGCTTGATACTTTAACGATAAAAGAGAACATTATCCTGCCCCTTTCATTAAGGAAATTTTCTACGGATGAGATGGAAAGACGACTGAAACCAGTCATTCAGGCATTGAATATTGAAGAAATCCAGGATAAATACCCTACAGAAGTTTCTGGCGGTCAGAAACAACGGGCCTCATCTGCGCGCGCCATTATTACAAACCCTGCGATTGTCTTTGCAGATGAACCTACAGGCGCTCTTGATTCGAGATCAGCAACACAATTATTGGAACAGTTATCGACCTTAAATGAAACGTTTCAAACGACTATTCTTATGATTACACACGACTCCTATGCCGCAAGCTTCTGTAAACGTGTTATCTTCTTGCGTGATGGAGGAATCGTAAACGAGCTTTATAAAGGTGACCAAAGTCAAAGTGACTTCTTTGATCGAATCCTTCACATCCAGAGTGCCATGGGAGGGAATCAAAGGTGAACTTACTGAATATGACTTTCCGGAACGTTCAGCGCAATTTCCGTGTTTATACGATTTATTTGTTGGCCATGATTACTGGTGTGATGGTCCATTTCACCTTCTCATCACTAATGTATAACCAGGATATATTGGATGTACTCAATAATAAGGAGAGTTTTCAAACGGGGGTGTCGATTGCCTCAGTGGTCATCTTCCTCTTTATCATTTTCTTTATTCTTTATGCTAACTCTTTCTTTATGAAGCAAAGAAAAAAGGAATTTGGACTCTATTTGCTTCTAGGTATGAAAGAAAGCCAGATTACACGAATGGTTTTCTTTGAAAATTTGCTCATTGGATCATTCTCGCTTGTAATTGGAATACTTCTTGGCGGTCTGCTGTCCAAGTTTTTCGGTATGGCATTAATGAACTTAATGCAATACGACAATGTCATTACGCTGAATTTTCCTTATCAAGCGATCGGCTCGACAATCATCCTGTTTCTCTTGTTAGCGATCATTGCAAGTATCCAAAGTTTCTTCATGATCAGTCGTGTACAACTCGTGGAGTTGTTTCATGCCAAAGAAAAAATGGAAAAACCGATACCGTCTTCGTTCATTATGGCAGCTTTGTCATTAGTGTTATTAGCAACGGAATTTTTTCTGATAAGCCAGGGCAAAGAATCAAGCATATGGAAAGAACACGTAACTTTTGCCATGATTGCTGTCACAGTCGGCATGATCGGCGGAACGTATTTGTTCTTCCGTCAGTTCTCCGGCTGGCTGCTGCATAAGATTCGCCAGAAGCATAATTTCCATGAAGGCAATCGGGTATTGTGGATTTCCTCATTGCGCTTCCAAATAAGGTCGAATACGTTAAACCTTACCTTCATCTCTTTGTTCAGTGCGACCATTATTTTCTTGATTGGATTCGTTTCGATCAATTATGCTGTCCAATTTGAAGCTGTCGGCAGGAATTTACCGAATGATATTGCGTTTCAGTCATTGGATAAGGAAACTAACGAGAAAATTGATGCTAGAATAAAAAATTCCGACCACTCAATAGAGTATCACAAAACTTTGGAAGCCTTAGTAGGAAAGCCAAATACAAACATGGACCTTGCTTTTGAGAACCCTGAGTATTTTTCAAAGGACGTTTTTCTTTTTCCAGAAAAAGCATATAACGAAATCATCTCATTGCGTGGAAATCAGGAGGAAATCCATTTAGAAGATATGGAAGCTGTAACTCTGTCACAAGGAACAGATTCCCCAAAATCCTTCCCCTCCGATCAGCTGCCACGTTTTAAAGTGAATGTAAATGAAGATATCACTCTAAAACTAATAGAGAAGAAAGATTACGCATTATTAGGCTGGGCCAGCGACCCTGTTCAATCCATGTTATTAAAGCCCGCAGTCCTGATTATTTCAGATGAGGCTTATCAAAACTTAAAAAGCAAAGCCAAAACGATCCCTTTTGAAATTTATGAAATTGAAAATGAGAAGCAGGCTGAATCTTTATCAAGTGATATACATGCCATTGTTACGAAGAAGCCCGACACTTACTATTCTTCATTTGCTGATGTGTATTCAAAGCAAATAGAAGGTTCATCTTTAATGTTATTTGCAGCTGCTTTCCTGGCTGTCATTGCCCTGTTTGCATTGGCCAGCGTCATTTACTTTAAACAATTGCGGGAAGCAACGGAAGAACAGAGACAGTATTCCATTCTGCGAAAGATAGGAACCGCAGACCGTGAATTGAAAAGCGTGATTCGTAAACAACTTCTCTTTGTTTTCTTCCCTCCGCTAGTTTTAGGCATTTTGCACAGCTGGCTCATTTTAAAATACTATATCCTGGATTCTGTACAAGATTTTCCGCAGCTCACTTCGATGCTCTGGTTCATCTTTGCAATATACTTTGTGATTTATGTATTGTTTTATCTGTCTTCTGCGAATCTCTACTACAAAATCGTAAATCAGAAATATTAATTAAAAAACGCAATGGCCTTCATCAAGGTCTCATTGCGTTTTTTTGCATAATGAAATAGGGATCGACATTTTTGGGAAAGTGCATGACAAATTCCGTATACAAACCTGTTTCAGAGGTGCACGTGATATAGTGGCCAAGTTTATTGGATAACTGCTGTGCTAAATATAACCCCATCCCTGTGGATTTTGTGTAGGTACGTCCGTTGGATCCTGTAAAACCCCTATTGAATATCCGTGGTAAATCCGTTTTTTCTATACCAATTCCATTATCTCTAATGATCAGCTGCTTTTCTTTTAAATCGAAACCTGTCTCAATCTTTATTTCCCCTTCTTCTTCCGTATACTTCAAGCAATTTGAAATTAATTGATTCAGGATAAATTGCAGCCACTTGGGGTCACTTTGGATGGTAGTTGGTTCTATCTGTAACTGCAGGCGGATTTTCTTGGAAATAAATGTTTTGGAATGAGTTTTTATGACCTCTTTAACCAATTGGTCCAAATCACAATTCTTGATGTCATAGTCTTGATTGAAGCTATCCAACTTTGCATAATAAAGTGCTTGATCCACATAATGCTCTATCCTTGATACCTCATCATGAAAGCTCTTGGCATCGATCTCTGTCTGCTCCATCAATCGCAGCACCGAGATGGGTGTCTTAATTTCATGAAACCACGATACAATAAAATCGTAATACTCGCTTTGTTTCTCATGAATCAGATTGAGAGACCTTATTTGTTCCCTTTCCTTCTCTTCAATCAACTGCTGTAACGAGGCTGCCTCTAAAGAAAGGTTCTCATGATCTTCGTCACCCATGGCTCGTATCGCGCGTAAATTTTGCTGATACCGGTACAAAAAGAAAATGATCAATACGAAAAGAGTTAATGCCCCAGTATATAGAAAGGTGTTCCAGTTCCATGTCATATTGGGGTCAGTGTGATAGACGGCAGAAACCATACAAAAGACAAAAACCAGTAAAAAGATATAAGGCTTCTCATGTTTTAAAAATTGTATGAACCTCATTCAATCAGATACCCCATTCCTTTACGTGTCACAATAAAGTCTTCTAATCCAATTCCAGAGATTTTACGCCTTAATCGATTTACATTAACAGTCAGTGTATTATCATCGACAAACTGTTCATCATTCCAAAGAGCTTGCATCAAGTCATCTCTTGATACAATTTTACCGATTCTGCGCATCATCAATTGCAAAATGATGAACTCATTACGTGAAAGTTCAATGGACTGTTCCTCATATTGGATAGTTGAGTTTGTTACATGCAAAGACAAGTTCCGGTGCGTTAATTTTAAGTTATGTCCATTTTGATAAGTATAATTCCTCCGTAACAATGCACTGATTTTTGCTACAAGAACATCTAAATCAAATGGCTTCTGTATAAAATCATCCCCTCCCATATTAATGGCCATGATGATGTCCATGTTTTGATTTCTAGAGGAAAGGAACAGTATGGGCACACTTGAAATTGCACGGATTTGCTGACACCAATAAAAGCCATCAAAGGTTGGCAAGTTTATATCCAATAGTACCAAATCAGGCTGGAATTTCTCAAAATCATCTAAAATGTGGTCAAACTCCATAATCCCCACAACGTCATATTTCCACTTTGTTAGCGTATCAGCCACTATTTTTCTAATTTTTTCATCATCTTCAACTATCATAATTTTAAACATAACAATCTCCTATTCATGGACTGGATCGATAAAGGTTTAAATTCTCTATAATATCATAATGCTAATTATTCCAAACTCCTGTCATTTATACAATATGTCACTCAAGAATATGACCCAATCAAAGAAACTATAGAGAAGGAATGCGATAGTGACACCCTGTCCCCCCTTTTAGGGGTTGTACAATTTGAATGTTTTTCCTCTCCAGGCACTCGCTTTCCGCGGGCGGTCCGGGAGCCTCCTCGGCGCCTTTGCGCCTGCGGGGTCTCCCACACCCGCTCCAATCAACTTGTTTAAACTTTTAGATAGAACCCTTTTGTCTACAAACTGAGCCAAGCGACTATAGTGTTAGTCCACAATATTTTTATCAGCAATTAATAACCACTAATGGGTAATTACTTCTCCTATTTTTCGAGTATGCACTCAAACAGAAGGACACCCAAAAAACTGTAGACATTAATTTTAAGATAAAAAAGTTACCAGATTGCCCAAAAAATAAGTATAAGATTGTAATAGAGTGGATAAACTAATAAAAAAGGAGTGGGAGATTATGGAGACTAAAATTAAAGAAGGAACGAAAGAAATGTGGAGCGAAATTAATGCATGTATAACGCGGAAAATTAATGAAAAACATGATTTATCTTTTCAAAAGAAAAGCAATGATAATTATATGAATCTATATATTCAAACAGCCGTATTACACACCCTATTTGAACTATCAGATGAGTTCAGGAAAATTGAAAGAAAATATAACGGATTGTGATGCTTCCGGAAAGGTCATGCACCAAATTTAACTTAATGGTGGATTAGGATTAAACTCTTTAAGGGAGCTCTTTAATCCTAATCCACCTTTTCTTTCCAGCTATATAACTTACATTATTAGCTACCGACAATTTGACCAGCATTATTACTGTACCATTTGCTTCCCTTCCCTATGAATCCCTCTTTTTATCCCAACCAGAATCCATTATGCCAAATAGAAACCCCACCAGTTGTTAATAGGATCAGGTGGGGGTTTTCATGTTTTTCAAGTTTTAGTATACTATCTTGATTGACGGATAATCTTAATGGTACGCTAGCTTTAATACTATTATTTGTTGTTTTATCAATCTAAAATCTTGTATATTTAAATGAGTATATTTTGTAACTTACTGATGTTTGAAACGAATGATCAGTAGCAGCTCGGAATAGCTAAAATCATTGAAAATAAATATTTTTTGAAAGTGAGCTGAAAGCCGATGATGTGGTCACCACTATTCGAAAATGATGTACCTGCAGTTATTCTTCCTTAACGGCAGAAAAATTGCATCTCCGTTAAGGACTGGAAATGTTTAGTTAAAACGGAGGGTACAAAATGAAAAACACTATATTAGGTTCTTTATATTTATCACTCGCTGCTAGCATTTGGGGCGGGATGTATGTTGTGGTAAAAGTTGTGGTAGACGTTGTTCCGCCACTTGAATTAGTATTATTACGATATGTAATTGCGATTTTTGCATTGCTGACAATTGGTTTTATAACAAAACAATCTTGGCGAATTGAAAAACGAGACTGGCTTTTGGTTTTCATTATAGGACTTGTTGGAAACACAATTTCCATCGTAACCCAGGAAGTCGGTACACTGCTATCGACTGCACAAATGGGAGCTATCATTACTTCCACAACACCTGCATTTATGGTGATATTTGCACGTATCGTTTTAAAAGAAAAGATCACTATCAAGAAATCAATTTCTGTAATTTTAGCGACGATCGGAGTCGGTATCATTGTCGGGAATGCCCATATCGGCTCATCTCACCAACTTGGGGGCCTATCACTGCTTATTGCTGCCTTAACTTGGGCACTTATGTCTGTTCTAATTAAACGTGTCCCTGGGCAATATTCACAAATTGTTATAACGACCTATGCAGTGCTTGTGGCAATTGTCTTTTTAACACCTGTTACGATCAGTCGATTGGATGAGCTTGATTTCCAAGCAATCATGCATCCATCCATATGGGGCGGCCTATTATACTTGGGCGTTATTTCCACAGCATGTGCCTTTTTACTGTGGAATCGCGGACTGCAAATGCTTACCGCTTCAAGTGGTGGATTATTTTTCTTTTTACAGCCTATAGTCGGTACTTTTTTAGGTTGGTTAATACTAGGTGAACAAATCGGCTTGTCTTTTTGGATCGGCACAATATTAATTTTTATCGGTGTGTTATTAGTCATTCGGGAAGAATAACCCACATTAAAAAGTTTATTAGAGTTATATATTAAAATGTACCCTATAGAGCGGTCTCTTTAAAAAAGGCTGCCTATAGGGTTCTTTTTATGTTAAAAAGGGAGATTGGGAAAAAGTTTTTTTGTTTGTAATTTTTTTCATTATTCCCTTTTGTCTTATTAAGAAGGAGAAACCTTCAAGAACAGACCGCCGCACCGTCCCCACGCGGATCGACCCCGCCTTTGAGGAAGTTATGCTCATCAATCCGAATTGCTTGTGCATGGCCCATCAACCCATCGAATTCTTCCACCACTTCGACATGATGTCCCCTTTCTTTCAGTTCATCAACCGCCTCCTTTTTGACGCGGCTTTCGATTTTCAACGACTCGCTATCTTCACCCCAGGTTCTTCCCCAGACGAATCGCGGTTCATTGATTGCAGCTTGTGGGTCCATTCCGTAATCTATCATCCTGGTAATGATAGCAGTCTGTGTTTGCGGCTGTCCTTCCCCACCCTGAGTACCATATAAAATGCTCGGTTTTCCATCTTTGCAGGCTATTGCCGGCATCAATGTATGGAATGAGCGCTTGTTAGGTTCGAGTGAGTTGACATGATTGGAATCAAGCGAGAAAAACGATCCTCGATTTTGTAACATGACCCCTGTTTGACCGGCAGTGACACCAGAACCAAACTCAAAATAAAGGCTTTGAATAAAGGAAACCGAGTTTCCATCTTTATCGACCACTGCGGCATAGGCCGTGTCACTTCCCATTGGTGGACTCGTAACTTTCTCGGCATTTGTCTGAATTGATGATGCTAGCTTCGCTGCATATTGCTTATCTAGCAACTTATCTATTGGAATATCAAAGAATTCAGGGTCTGTAAGGACTTCGTTACGATCGCGGAAACCTGCTTTTAGAGCCTCTGCCAATAAATGATAGTATTCAGCAGAACCATGACCAATGTTGTCAAAGTTGAAATTCTCAAGAATATTGAGCGCCATCAGCCCGACGAACCCCTGAGAATTTGGCGGAACCTGATAAATCGTATAATTTCGATACTGAGTCGAAATGGGTTCTACCCATTTTCCATGGTGATCAGCGAAATCCAATACGGTTAACAGACCCCCTTGCTCTTTCAAATAGGATACGATTGCTTTTGCAAGTTCTCCATTATAAAAGACATCACGGCCTTGATCAGCAATCAACGCTAAGCTTCGGGCAAGATCTTTTTGAACAAACCGTTCACCTACCTCCGGAACTTGCCGACCCGGTGCATATATTTCAGCTGTTATCGGTTCCGTCGAAAGCCAATCCCAGTTCTTTTCCGTATACATCACTTGATTTTTCGTAATCGGAAAACCATCTTCAGCATACTCGATCGCCGGCTCGAGAACTTCAGCAAAAGTGAGTGTTCCACATTCTTTCAATATCTCATCCCAGCTGTCTACCATCCCCGGAACTGTAATTGCGCTTCTTACCCCGCGAAAAGGGATTTTCTTTTCACCTCTATATGCATCACGATTGACATTGCTCCCTGAGCGTCCGCTTCCATTGAAAGCACGAATTTTCCCGTCCTTCTTTTCATATGTAAGCCAGAAAGCATCTCCACCGAGTCCGGTCATATGTGGATAAACTACACCCAAACAGGCACTGACTGCCACTGCCGCATCAAAAGCATTCCCCCCTTTTTCAAGAATTTTGTGCCCTGCCACCGATGCTAAATAGTGTGGGGTCACCACCATACTTTTCGTTCCAATTATCGATTGGTTCATAAATCTACTCCTTCTTAATTATTTGATTTTTCAAAAAATTAATGTTAATTGTATTATAACCGGTTTGGTTTTTTTTGGAAATCAAAATCCCTCTTTAAGACAAAAAGTTGTTTTTCTTCATTATCATCAGTCTATTTAATTAGTAAATACCATTTATACATTCATTACGTAAATATCATTTGAATTTTATATACATTTCGAAAGCATTTTTGTTATCATTAATTCATAATCATGGAATGAATTCTAAATTTTTAAAAAAGGGAGGAATCGTTTTGAAAAATCCATATACGGAATTAACGGTTGGGATGATGAGAACGGGGATTTTAGGTTTTGGCGGCGGGCCATCAGTCATCCCGCTCATCCGCCACGAAGCCGTTTCCCGTTATCACTGGCTCGACGATGATGAATTCGGGGACACTTTAGCGATCGCCAATACACTCCCAGGACCGATTGCCACTAAGATGGCAGCATATCTTGGTTATAAATTAAAAGGCTGGCCGGGAGCCCTCGTAAGTGTAGCCGCTCACGTTTTACCTTCATGCTTTGCGATGGTTTTCTTGATTGCATTCATTAATGTTTTAAGTAATTCAGCAATGATCAGCAATATGATCGCTGCTGTCATGCCGGTGGTTGCCGTCATGCTTGGCCAAATGGCTTATGAGTTTGGCGAAAAGGCGGTAAAAGGTTTAGGAAAGATGCTCGGAATCACCTTTTTTGCGATTTCCTTTTTACTTCTGCAGATCATTTCCCTGCATCCGGGTATCGTCATAATGATTTTCCTTTTATATGGGGCGTTCCATTTTAAATTAAAGGATAGATTGAAAAATAAAAAGGTTGATAGGAAGGAGGAATCCGCTTAATGGGTCTTATAATCCCAATTGGAGTCGCTGTTTTTCTGGCGTTTTTCATAGCCAATATTCTTGGTTACGGTGGAGGTCCAGCCTCGATTCCGCTAATGTATGATCAAATCGTCACCCGTTATGGCTGGCTTGATAATACCGAGTTCTCACAAATGCTTGCGTTAGGAAATTCACTCCCAGGACCGATCGCCACGAAAATAGCCGCATATGTCGGATATGATGTATATGGATGGCCAGGATTTCTAGCTGCATTGGCAGGCACGATCATCCCTTCAGCCGTGGCTTTGATATATTTATTAAAAATCCTGAAAAAATACAAGCAATCGCCTATCGTAAAAGGCATGTCCCTGCTTGTGCAGCCCGTGATTGCAATCATGATGTTATTGCTCACCTGGAATATGGCCGCGGATGCCGTCGGTTCCATCGGCTACATCCATTCAATCGTCATCGCTGGTTTGGCATTCTTGGCTTTAGGTAAATTCAAGATTCACCCCGCATTCGTAATCATTCTTGCCTTTGCGTATGGCGGCTTTATCATCCCGCTCACATAATAAAAAAATCCACCTATATAGGGGGATTTTTTTATTTAAAGCTTCATGCCCATCCGGCTTTTATAACGTTTAATGAGAATTTGGCAATCAACGCTGACAACACCGACTACCGCATACAGCTTCTCATTGAGAAAACGTTCCATCTCTTGATTATCAGTAAAGATTCCGTGCATATGGAGTTTACTCGGACCGGTCATATGATATAAACTCGTTACAGCCGGTTCACTTTCTAATTGCTGTGCGACCGATTCCAGATATTTTGGCTCTACCTCAACGTTAAAGAATGCCGAGACATGGATGCCGACCTTAGCTGGATTTATGACCGCAGTAAACCTCTCGATCACCCCGTTTTCAACAAGATGATTAATTCTCATCTGAACCGCAACTCTGGAAAGCTCCACTTTCTTCGCTAAGTCGGTATACGAAATTCGTGCATCTTCATGTAAAACCGATATGATTTTCTTATCGATCTCATCAACTTTCAAGCTGGGAATCTTAAAGTCCTCTGCCATCCTACGTAACTCCTTTTCGACTTCTTTATTCCATTATCGCAGAGAACACCACCGGATCACAACAATCTTCCTTTTCACTTCTAATAAAGGCAGAAATTTTTGGGCAGCCCTAATTTTCCCCTCTATTTGCATATGAATGTCCATCATATATGTAGTTTTTCAAACTTAAGATGCAGCATTTCATCCAGCTGAGTGCAGCCGCCAAAAAGATGGAATTCGATAGACTCAGGGCCGGACAAATGACGGTACCTCCGACACTCCCTTGAGTTCCAGACTGCAGTCCCCCTCCTACTTCGAAAATTGGAAGGCGGGGGTTTTACAGCCCGTTTAATGCAGGATAATAGTTTATGAATTTCCAATGGACACTTCCTCAATCCTTTGTTTGAAAGGTTTTTGCGATATTTTTGTATTCCTCATCATTGAGAATGCCCATTTTTTTGAATAATGCGGAATAAGCCATTATTTTTTTCTGCGTACGGTTTGTACAATTCATATGGATCAGCTCCTTTTTTACATAGTATTCATTTATGACAAAATGTTTCCTTAATACAAAATATTTTGAATAGCCTAAATAAAAAACTGCCCATTTTCCCGGCAGTTTCAATTTATTATAGGTTTAATTAAAATAAGAGCAGTCTACAAAAACTCAAGTATGAATGATCATCATCTATTTTTAAATAACCACTTCCTAAAGTGTTATTGCACGGAAAAACCTGATTCCCGCATTACCATATACAAGACTGAAAAAATGCAGTTTGGGTCCATTAAAAATATTGTCTCTCTTGCAACAAGTCATCATTCGGATTATCGTTGTTTTAGAGATGCGAAGAAATTGAAAATACTGCATACTTTCTTCATACTTTTTCGCTAAACTGACTTTATTCCATAAGAGGGTGAATGCTCATGAAAATCTCCTTTAAGCTCGGACTATCTATATTTGTTTGCATTTTTTTGATGGAAACCGTTTCGATGATTTACTTGCATAATAAAGTGATCCATTCCCGTATCAATCAAGAATTGGAATCACTGAAGGCCCGTGGCAATAGTCATCGTGATGTGTTGGAAATCACGTATTCCGACTCTACCCTTCAGCATATCGGCCTGATGGAATACCATACCGATACAGATGTCGTGATTACGAACACAAGAGGAGATATTCTGATATCTTCCGCAAAGGTAAATGGGGGAATGAAAAAAATCTTGGCAAAAAACATCCCGCAACTCTCCCGAAAAGGTATGGTCATCCAATCAAGTTGGAAGGATGAAAGATATATTGCAACCGTTACGCCATTTATCAGTGATAAAGAAAAAAAAGGCTATGTTTATATGTTCAAAGATACTAGAGATGTTGAGGATTTAATCGCACAATTGAATAAGCATTTCCTTTTTGCGACTGCATTGCTCCTTTTCTTCATGCTTATCACCATTTATTTTCTATCAAAAGCTTTGACTAGACCTCTTATTTCGATGAAGGAAGCGACAACCAAACTCAGCAAAGGAAATTTTTCAGTGGCTGTGCCAGTACGATCTCATGATGAACTCGGGGAGCTTGCCCAATCCATTCAAAGCTTGGCTAATGAATTGAACTATTTAAAGAAGGAACGCAATGAATTTTTGGCAAGTATCTCTCATGAACTGCGCACGCCGCTAACTTATATCAAAGGGTACGCTGATATTGCCCGCCGGAAAGACTTGAATGTTGCCGAACGAACACGATACTTAGAGATCATCCATGATGAATCCGAACGATTAAACAGATTATTGGACGAACTATTCAATATGGCTAGAATGGATGTAAATACATTCGGCATATCAAAAGAAACCGTCCAGCTCTCTTCATTCCTGCAAAACATTCATGAAAAAGTGCTGCCGGCTTTTGCAAATGAAAGTATTCAATTGAATCTGGAATGTAAGGATGATTTATTTATAGATATAGATCCCTCGAGGTTTGAGCAAGTCATTCTTAACCTGCTCGATAATGCGCTGAAGTACTCGAACAAATATACAGTCACCACTATCAAAGCCACTGAATGCCTTGGCAGGATTTCCATCTCCATAATCGATCAAGGGGTTGGCATTCCCCCTGAAGATATCCCCCATATCTTTGATCGTTTATATCGTGTCGAGAAATCACGCGCCAGAGATACCGGTGGATTCGGATTGGGGCTCTCCATCGTCAAGCAATTAGTGGAGATACAAGGAGGAACCATTTCGGTTAAAAGCAACTTGGAGCAAGGAACGTGCTTCACTATCACATTTAAGGAGATAACAAATGAAGACAATAGTTCTGGTTGATGATGAACAAAGAATGCTTGATCTATTAGAGATATACATTAAACCTCACGGATATACATGCATGAAGATGAAATCTGGACATGAAGCCTTACAGTTCTTAGCGCATAAACATGCGGACATAGTCCTTCTTGATGTAATGATGCCTGAGATGGATGGGTGGGAAACGTGCGAAAGGATCCGATCGTTTTCCAACATTCCCATAATCATGCTCACCGCCCGGGATGCTGCACAAGAAATGGTGAAAGGGTTGAAAAAGGGCGCAGACGATTATATTACAAAACCGTTTAATGAAGATGTTTTACTTGCCAGAATCGAAGCAGTGACGCGGCGAGTGCATAATCAGAATGATACTGTGATCTTTAGGGGGCTAAAATTAAATGAATCCGCTTATGAAGCACATTATGATACCAAAACAATCCCATTGACACCAAAAGAGTTCTCACTGTTGTGCTTGTTTTTAAAATCACCAGATCAAGTTTATTCCAGAGACCACTTGCTTTCGACCATATGGGGATTTAAATCGGATACGGAAGATCGGACAATCGATTCCCATATTCGAAATATTAGAGAGAAATTGCGTCATGCCGGTTTTCCAGCAGATCAACACTTGAAAACGGTCTGGGGCATCGGGTATAAATGGAGTTCTGTGGATTGATATGAATTTCATTTCTGAGGCATTACTATCCAGCGGCCCTTTTTCCATTGCTGTAAGTTTAGTGTTCAATATATTGATTAGCGTGCTTGGTTTTATTCCAAGCGTATTCATCACGGCCGCCAATATCACCGTATTTGGATTTGAAAAGGGATTGATCCTTTCTTACATGGGGGAAATTGCCGGTGCAGTGGTCAGCTTTTGGTTATATCGAAAGGGCTTTCAAACATTCCAACCGAAGTTCATGAAGAACCGGTGGGTCATGAAGCTGCAAAAGTCACAAGGGTTTCATGCATTTTGGATGATCCTGATGCTTAGGCTCCTTCCTTTTATACCATCTGGCGTGATCAACCTAACAGCCGCATTAAGCAAGACGGGAATGATGATTTTCTTCCTCGCTACATCCATCGGAAAACTGCCTTCCCTCCTTGTCGAGGCGTATTCGGTGACACAAGTATTGGAGGCATCGGACGATGTAAGGATTGTTTTGGTACTGTTGATCCTGGTAATCGCAGTCGTTTATTACTTTAATAGGAATAAGTTATAATCCGAATCTAACAAGTTGTTCTTAGGCATATAACTATTCGTATATAAAACTGAAGCGAAAACAAGGCTGCACCAGATTATCCGTTTCTGGCAACCTTGTTTTCTTATTGAAAGATGGTAGTCTTCAAAAGTCTCTGTTTGCAATAGTATCTTAACACTACAATATGTGTTATCCGGTATGTGTGAGTAGGTGATATTAGCACGCAAACATCACTATCATGTTTGCTTCTTAAATTATAGAAGATAAAATGTATTTCCTTCAGGACCGAGCGGCAGATGTCCATCTTCAAGCAATTCTACAATAAAGGAAAATGGGTTTTCTTCACCAGCAAGTTCAGCTGTACAAGCAAGAACACTTATATACATGGCATGGCCAACGAGGAACTTTATTGCTTTTTCATCCCTAAATGCGTTGAATGCATGTTTATATGCTCCATGAAAAACGGCCTCCGGCACTTTGTCGACGATATCTGCAAGCAGCTTTTCATTTCCAGCGGCATCGATCTTTTCCTTAAGTTGATCTGGTAATTCCTTTAGAACTTCCCAAAGTGTACTTCTTTCAAACGAAAGACAGCTGATTGCCTCTGAAACCTGAGTTGCCGAAAGCCACTTTATTTTATATTCACTGACGCCAATTGCGTTCATAAACTGATCTACTTTTTTCTCTGCTTCATTACACTTTACCCCGACTTGTGAATACCAGTCTATGGAAGTAAGTCGCACAATCATTTCATTGGCAGACCGTGCGTCCGTACCGTACTTTTCTTCATTGATTATTCCGGCTAAAGCCATATTAGTCCGCTCCTTTCATACCTCCGTTTTATCAGGCTGACTGGGATTCCCCTGCCGACCAATGTCTGTTAATATTTTGTTGTCAGTTCTGGAGGACCAAATTTCGGTCCATATGGGCCTTCATCGAGCCAGCGTCCCAGTCTTGGAACTATGGATACGAGGGATGCTGCAAGTTCACGCTTTAAGTTCATTTCAGGGGCATCCCCTTGAAGGTGATGCAATGCAGTGGTTGATCCGTCACGGTTCCACTTTGCGGCAATACGTCTTTCGGTGGCAACTGCATCAATTGCTTCTTTTCGCTCCGTTTCAGAGTTAGATTGAAGCGCTTTCTTAATCCCCCGTACAGAAATAATTGCATCCGGTACTCCGGAGTTTAATCCACGGGCACCAAAAGGTGCAAATAAATGGGCTGCTTCACCGGCGAGAAGAACTCGCCTTTTTTCATCTGTAAAGGAATTGGCAACGACCTGATGGAAACGATATGTAGATACCCATGTAATACGCTCAGCATATTTAGCATCCATCACTTTTGGAAGCCACTTTTTGACACCCTCGATATTTGTATAGTCATCCGGATTGTCCCCTTCTAAAAGCTGAAGGTCCACCCGCCAGCCACCTTTAAACGGAACAAACATCACATTCCTTCCTCCCATTGCTGGGTGTTGATAATGAAATGTACGCTCAAGCGGCAGGGGATTTTCCTCATCCTCTTTTACATCAACTACAAGGAATGTATCTGCCGTTCGCGGTCCTTCAAATTTTAAACCAGCCTGTTCTCTTACAACTGAATGTGATCCGTCACTGCCAATAATGTATTGTGCTTCCCACACTTCACCGGATTTTGTAGTCAATCTCACCCCAGCACCGGTAATATCCAATTTTTTCACTGGTGAATCCCAAACGAACTCAACACCAGCGTCAAGACAGGCATCATAAATGTGGTTTTCGATATCATCTTGGTGCAATGCCGTGAAATGGGGTAATTTATTTTGATCGGTATTATCCGTAAATCCATAATTACGGACATATACTTCTTTTCCTTTATAAAGTGTTCGCTTAACAGGCCAAATGATCCCATTGCGCCCCAGTGTGAACCCCAGTCCTTTCGAAATTTCTTCCAAAAGTTTTAGAGTTGCACTGTGCATATAGATCGCCCGGCTACCCGGACGAGGACGTCCGTGCGGATCCGCTTCTATTACTACAGAAGAAATTCCTTTTTGCTTCAATGCAAGACCTGCAACTAAACCAACCGGGCCAGCGCCAACAACTATTACATCGCATTTATTTATTTTTTCCATAGATTAGATTCTCCTTATTTAATATTTTATGATTATTTGTGGTTAGAATTATAAGGCAAATAGACATTTTCAGTTTTACAATTCCTTAAACTTCACCGGCCAGTTTAACATCTACGGTGAATTCACCAATTTTGTCAATTTTAATGCGGACACAATCCCCCTCTTCAATCGGACCAACTCCTTCAGGGGTACCCGTTGCCACAATATCTCCAGGAAGGAGCGTCATATTATCGCATGCCACTTCAAAACATTTGTAACAATCGTAAATGAGATGTTTTGTACTTCCATCCTGACGCACTTCATCGTTCACCCATAATGTCATGGCCAAGTCATTTGGATCTTCGACTTCATCGGAAGTCACAATCCATGGTCCGATCGGAGTAAATGAATCAAACGACTTTCGCCAGGTCCGCTCTTCATTGCCCCGAATGGAAATATCCAATAAGGCAAAGTAACCAAAGATATAATCTTTTGCCTCTTCCACCTTTATATTTTTCGCCTTTTTACCGACCACATATCCAAGCTCAGCTTCATGGTCCGTACGACGATCCTTATAAGGAAGTAAAATGGGATCGGAGGGGCCAGATAGGGACTCAGGTGATTTCAGAAACAAGGCAATTTCTTCGATTGTCCTAGGTGCGTTGTTGAATATTTCATTCATTTCTTCTTGATGTTTTCGATAGTTCACAGGTGCAGCCCAAATTTTCCGTGTACTTGGTACGGGGGACTTCAATGTCACCTCGTTCAATGAATACGAAGTTCCTGTTTCCGCTTCCCGATTCATTTCCTCTTTTAGTTCATTAAAATTTTCAACGAGCTTGAGGAAAGAAGAATTCGGGTCAGCTTTATCCCACCCTGCTACTTTTGATACATCTGTTACACGGTCTCCCATTACCACTCCAAGTAAATCGTCATTAAAAATAGCAATCTTCACAATACCTCCCCCTTCTCTTCTCAAACGGTTCCGTCAGGAATAAAGACTTTTTTCACTACCTGGTGTCCATCATTTTCTTGGTATCCCTCGCTGAATTCAAGCTCTAGTTTTTCCATGACGGGTTTGTCATTGAAGGAGAATAGGAACACATCTTCTGATCCCGTGTTCACATGCTCATGATTGCTCCATGGTGGTAGAATAAAGAAATCTCCTTTTTCCCATTCAAACTTCTGACCATCAATGACCGTATAGCCTGTACCTTCAAGAACATGAAAAATTGCGCTGTGAACATGTCGGTGCGCTTTCGTTTGCTGACCTGGTTTCAGCTTTTGCATCATTGTGCCAATGCGGGAATCAGCAGAGCCACCTGTGGTTGGGTTAATATATTCAATCGCATATCCGTCAAACGGGTCAAAATCTGCTTCTGTCATCTGATTAAGCAAATATTTAACACGATCGAATTTGTAACCGAAAATTGGTGATGGATAATCAGGATTTGATTTTTCATTTAGCTTTTTGAACGCTCCCATTGAAAATTGCTGATTAGCATAGTTTTCTGGTGCTTCCATCGGGTAAGACTCTTCCTCATAAGGCTCAAAAAACGATGCAGCCATCGTGCGGACGAGACCGACATCTAGCCCATCCATCCAAAACATCGGCTCTATCCCTTCATGCTTGTGCTCATGCCAAGTCCAGGCCGGCGTCAAAATCATGTCTCCACGTTCCATATACGTTTTCTCTCCATTAACCGCCGTGTATGCCCCGTCCCCTTCAATAACAAAACGGATCGCAGATTGTGAGTGATGATGGGAGGGGGCGCTCTCACCAGGTAGCAGTAGCTGAATGCCAGCATATAAAGTATGTGTCCCATAGCCAACAAGACCTCGCTTCAGCAGGCTCGGATTTTGAAGATACACTACACGGCGTTCTGCGTCTTTCCCCGGCTCCAGCAATTCCCCTGCAGTCAGCACATATTCACGGATGGATTTCCACTTCCATAAATACGGCTCTACATCATGTACCGGCTCTTTGGTTACCATATGGCCAAGGTCGTACCATAGAGGGCCAAGATTTCTTTTCTTCATTCCTTCATAATACTGATCTAGCTTTTCCTGTGTATAAACTACACTTTTAGCCATTCAATTCACTCCTTTTAAAATAAATTCATGATTTGAAAGCGATTCCATAATTAAATCTAATAATCCAACTTTATTTACCACTCCCAATTATCTCGGTAGCTGATCAGGTATCTGCACTAATAACTAAGAAACATATTTTTCAGCTTTAATAATTACATCCGCTATTTTACGCTTCACTTCCACAATATCTTCCGGGCAACTCATGATAAGACGGCCAGCAATCCGCGAAAATGCTTCATCATCACCGAGATGATTTAGAATATTTAAGGCTCTGATGGCGACCATTTGGGATGTTTCATGTATAAATACTTTCGTATAAGCAATTTTTTGGCTGTTTTTATCTTTCCCTGTTATCTGCACTGCTTTTTCCGTTCGTAAAATGGAGCTTTCCGCCGAATAAATTCCGATGACTAGGTCCGCGATAAATGCAGCTGTTTCCTGTTCTTGATTTAGATTTATCAGGTCGTTCTTCCGAACAGACTCTATTGTAGAATGATAAAGCTTTTTCATCAGCTGAAGTGTCTGCTTTTCACGTAGCAGCGTCCCCTCGTCAACATTTCCTTTCTTACTAGGAAATTCATAGGTTTTCAGTAATGTTGAAGCAATCAGGGTCCTATTAATTTCATTCGTACCTTCAAAAATCCGATTAACCCTGGAATCACGATATAGTGACTCTATTTCATATCCTTCCATATATCCATATCCACCGTGGATCTGCAAGGCTTCATCTACGATAAAGTCAAGAACTTCCGTGGACATAACTTTGTTAATCGAACATGCTAAAGCATAACGGGAAATCGTTTCACAAAAGTCATCGGAGCCCGTTTGTTTCATATTTGCAAACCCTTCCTGCATCGCGCCTGCAGTTCTATACACTGAACTTTCATTAGCGTATGTTTTTATAGCCATATCAGCCAGTTTATTTTTGATTAAGTTGAAGCTGGAAATAGGCTGGCCAAATTGCTTCCTTTCATTGGCATAGCTAACTGCTAGCTCAATCGATCTCTTTGCAGTTCCCAATGAAGTGGCTGAAAGCTTATGGCGGCCGATATTCAATACGTTAAACGCAATAATATGCCCACGCCCTACTTCACCAATAACATTTTCAGAAGGTACTCTTACATTATCCAAAATAAGAGAACATGTGGAAGACCCCCGCAACCCCATTTTCTTTTCTTCAGGACTAATGGAGACTCCTTCGTAATCTCTTTCAATAATGAAAGCAGTAAACTTTTCACCGTTCACTTTTGCATACACAATAAATAGGCCAGCGATAGAAGAGTTGGTAATCCACTGTTTTTCTCCATTTAAAATGTAATATTTCCCACATTTCGAAAGTGCCGCTGTTGTCTTTGCACTCATTGCATCCGTGCCGGATGAAGGTTCGGTTAATGCATATGCAGCTATAGTCTCACCAGATAACATTTTTGGGAGATACATCGCCTTTTGTTTCACAGTTCCAAAATAGGCAATTGGCAACGCCCCAATTCCGGTTTGCCCTCCAAATGTAATGGAAAACGAACGGCCAAGCGCCATTTTTTCAGATATGATGGACGCACTGACTTTGCCAAGCTCTAGCCCGCCATCTTGCTCTGGAATATCTGCGCTGATCAGCCCGAGTTCACCTGCCTCTTTGATAAGACGCACTGTTTCATCAAACTCCTGGTTTTCTATGTTTCCTATTGCAGGATAAACTCTGTTCTTCACAAATTTCCAAGTCATCTCTTCCAGCATAATATGTTCATCACTAAAATCTTCGGGTGTGAAAATTTCGTCAGGAAGGATGTCAGTATTCAAAAAATGTTTAATTTCCTTTTTTTCCGTAAGCATGTATTCACCTCTTCATAGACTGGTGGGTTTTCGGCATCATTTTTTTTCGGATATCTTCAGGAACCGGTAGCGCCTTCGGTTTACCCTCAAATGATGTCCAGGCACGTAATTCATACCCTTCAGCTACTATTTGTTCGCCTCTAATAAAAGCATGTCGCAATTTAAATACTTTGTTTTGTAATTCTTCAACTGTACTTTGCACAACCACACTATCCTCAAAGAAAAGAGGACATTTGAAAATGCAGTTAGCTTCTAATAAAGGGACACCAATTTGCTGTTCTGCATAAAGTTTGGAGGATGGATACCCTAGGGCTGACAAATATTCATGAGTGGCTTCATCCATCCATTTATAAAAGTTGGGATAAAACACTATTCCTGCTGCGTCCGTGTCACCCCATCTTACCTGGAACGAATATTCTGCTATCATGTTAGATATGCTCCTTTCAATTTCAGACTGGACGACTGACCTTCGCATCCATTTGATCAAGAAGTCTCGATTTTTGGATTTTTCCGCTAGCCGTCATTGGAAAATCCTCAATGAACATGAGTTTTTCCGGGACTTTATAATTTGCTATTTGTTTCTTTACAAAGGCTTTAATTTCACCTTCTGAAATTTCTGTTCCTTTTTTTAGCTGAATGAACGCGCACACCACTTCACCAAGCACTTCATCTGGAATGCCCACGACTGCAGCAACCATTATGTTTGGATGTTTGGTCAGCACACTTTCAATTTCCTGAGGATATATGTTATAGCCCCCACGGATTATCATTTCTTTTTTTCTGCCTACAAAATGCAGATATCCTTCTTCATCCTGCACACCTAGATCACCGGTATAGAACCAGCCTTCCCGATCTAGAACATCGTCCGTATGTTCTTGCATTTTGTAATAGCCTTTCATTATCCCAAAGCTTTTGAGGGCTATCTCTCCTGTTTTCCCTAATGGGATTTCAAGCCGGTTTTCATCAACAATTTTCAACTCAACCCCAGGAATCGGTTTTCCTAGTGTCTTCGTTATTTTCTGTTCGTCATCATCATAAGGAGTCAATGTAACCGTAACCGTTTCCGTTATCCCAAATGATTGACAAAGTTTTATGCCCATGCGATCTCGTATTTCCTTGACTTTACTTGGTGGAATTGGAGCAGATCCCACCATGCCTGTACGCAATGTCGACAAGTCGTAACTATCAAAATCCTCCAGTTCCATTTCTTTAATGAACATGGTCGGTACACCCATCTTTATCGTAACTTTTTCTTGTTCAATCAGTTTAAGAGTTTCACGGGGATGATATTTTTCCTGTAACACCATTCGTGCCCCGGCGGATACGCCGCAAAACAAGTTGCATGCCATGCCAAAGATATGAAACAGCGGCGCTGATACAACAAAAACGTCCTCTTCAGTACATCTAAGTTCCCCTGCCAATGTATTCGCGGATTGTACCACACCTCTATGCGTGATCATAACGCCTTTTGGCACGCCCGTTGTCCCGGACGTATATAAAATACAAAATAGATCGTTATTTACATCAATTTCTGCTTCCATTACATCACCATCGGTTTGGTCCTCATATGGATGGAGGCCATCCCGTGTGAACCGTACAGAGATCAATGACGGCACAATCGACTGCGCTTCTTTTAACCCAAAGTTTTGATCAAATTCTTCCGTCACTATCAACGCTTTCGGCTCGGAATTCTTTAAGATGTATTCGACTTCATGTGTTCGATATTTATGGTTAAAGGGGACGATCACCGCCCCAATTTTGGCTGCAGCAAAAAATATAACCGCTGTTTCATACCAGTTGGGCAATGACACAGCAATCCGGTCCATTTTTTTTATGCCCAGATTGTAGAGTGTCCCGGCAAACCGTTCCACATCCTTTTTCATTTCATGGTAGGAGACCCGTCTCTTCAAATCATATATTGCTTCTTTATCCCCATTAGCTGAAACAGCACGCTCCAATAAGCCGTAAACTGTCAAAAGATTCTGATCTTTTTCCATATACTCACTCGCTCCCGTATGGTTCTAAAAATCTCGCCATTTTTCCTGCCTCTAAATGTGATTTTTTTAACCAGAAACTTGTTTTCCCTTTTAACTTTAGCCTACATTAACTTCTATTTTCAGCATGAACGCCTCGTTATGGAATCCTAATCCCAATGACCATGAATCCCTGCATTTTCAGCAATTATTTCGTCATTTGAACACAGAATCCTTTCAATCCCTGGAAAAGGACTACCTTAAACTTTGATTATACGGTTCTATAAATCACAACTTTATAATGCTTCCCAAATTGCCGCAATTCCCTGACCCCCGCCAATGCAAACAGCTGTTGCCCCATATTTTTTATTTCGTCTTCTCAATTCATAAATGAGTGCGGTTACGATTCTTGTTCCGCTCGCCGCTAGCGGATGCCCCATTGCAACTGCCCCACCGTTTACATTTCCTATTTCAAGGTCAAAGCCTAATTCTTTTTGACAAGCAAGGTACTGAGCTGAGAATGCTTCATTGATTTCAATCAGATCTAAGTCTGCGATTGTTAAGTTAGCTTTTTTTAATGCACTTTGAATGGCCGGAACAGGTCCAATCCCCATGTATTTTGGCTCTACTCCTACTACGTCCCAGGAAACAAGTCGAGCAATCGGCTTCAGTCCTTTTACTTCCGCATAGTCACTTGAGGCGACAATGACTGCCGCTGCCCCGTCAACCATGCCACTCGCATTGCCTGGTGTAACTACCCCGTTTTCAACAAATCTCGCCTTCAGTTTCCCAAGCTGTTCCATGCTAGTTTCCCGAATGTGTTCATCGTCTTCTATGACTTTATCGCCTTTTCTGCCTTTCACGTTCACAGGTACAATTTCTTCATTTAAATAGCCTTTTTCTCTTGCAGCAAGGGCACGTTCATGGCTTGCGAGAGCGTGCTGATCGACTTCTTCCCTGGACAGACTATATTTGGCAGCCAAATTTTCAGCGGTTTCACCCATTGTACATTCTCCATAAGTATCGTATAGGCCGTCCCATACCCAGTCTTCTACAACAGGCGCCCCTAGTTGACTTCCCCATCTCATTCCGCGAATTACATGCGGTACCTGACTCATGCTTTCAGTTCCACCTGCTAATATGACATTCGCTTCTCCTGTTAAAATGTAACGAGCCGCTGTTAAAATAGATTCAACACCCGTTCCACACAGTCTATTAATGGTCAATGCAGGGACGTGAATCGGGGTACCAGCTTTTAACCCAACATGTCTCGCCAGCAAATGGGCATCTTTGCTTGATTGCTGCACATTCCCGAATACAACTTGATCGATATCTTCACCAGAAACTTTGGCTCGCCGTATGGCTTCTTTTGCGGCAAAGACGCCTAAGTCCGTTGCTGTGATATCACGGAATGATCCGGAAATTTCAGCAAATGGCGTCCTTGCTCCTTCTAACAATAAGATTTCCTTCACTTCATTCACCTCATTTTAATTTTTTATTTTTAAACCTGATAATCAATACTCGTAGTTTTGGGCGTATAATTTTGCCTCATGTTCCTAGCTACCACCATTAAATGTTGGAATCTACAGTTGAAAACCTTTTTAATTGCCTTCATATCTACGTTTATGGGTTTTACTTATCTAGTGTTGCTTCACTGTTTATCTTCCTGAATAAATTGGTTCTCTTTTTTCAACGAAAGCCTTAAGTCCTTCTTTCCGATCTTCCGTTGAAAATGCATTGCCAAAGCAAACGCTTTCGATAATCAAACCCGATTCAAGGTCAGTATTGCCTCCTGCATTGACTGCAGTCTTCACCATTTGAAGAGCAACTGGTGGTTTTTTTGCCAAGTTCCCGGCCCATTCCTTCGCTGTCTCCAGCACCTCACCAGCTGCGACCAATTTATTGACGATATGCAAATCCAATGCCCGTTGCGCATCGATCATATCGCCGAAATAAAGCAGTTCTTTGGCAACACCCTGTCCGACGATCTTCTGTAGCCGCTGGGTACCGCCTCCCCCTGGAATGATACCGAGGCCAACTTCCGGGAAAGCAAACTTCGCACGATCGGAACTTATACGCAGGTCACAGGCAAGCGCGAGCTCGAGACCCCCACCCAGCGCCATTCCATTCAACGCAGCAATGACCGGCTTTGTCACATTCTCAATTTTCGTAAATACCGTTCTGGATGTCTTGTTCATCATATTGATTCCGACAAGATCAAGACTTGCCATTTCATTGATGTCAGCTCCTGCAACGAATGCTTTCTCTCCGCTGCCAGTAAGGACAATCGCTCGAACATCTTCATTGGCTTCAAGCTCATCAAATACGATTGAAAGTTCTTGGAATACCTTTGTATTCAATGGATTGACGGGCGGCCGGTTAATGGTTACAACCGCGATTTTATCTTCGATTTCACACAATAAAAATTTATACATTCAATTCAACCCCATTCTTATTATTCGTAGTCGTAAAACCCAGCGCCTGTCTTCTTACCGTGTCTCCCCGCCCTGACTAGCTGTTTCAGAAGAAGAGGGGGAGCAAAATGATCATCGTTGAATTCCTCTTTGAAATACTCCATCACATGGTACCCAATATCCACACCCGCAAAGTCCTGCAGTGTGAATGGACCCATAGGATAGTTCAAGCCTAGCGTAACGGCCTTATCGATATCTTCAGCAGAAGCCACGCCTTCTTCAAGCAGCTTGATCGCCTCGATAAACTGTGGAATCATGATCCGGTTGACAATGAATCCCGGCGTATCTTTTTTCACCTCCACCGGCTCTTTGGTCAGCTGTTTAGAGAGCGCTTTCAATTCCTCTACAGTTTCATCGCTTGTCTGATATCCACGAACCACCTCTACAAGTTTCATTAATTGTGCAGGATTAAAAAAGTGCATACCAGCCACCCGTTCCGGATGTTGTGTCGCTGCTGCAATTTCTGTAATCGACATCGATGATGTGTTAGTTGCCAGAATCACGCCTTCACGAACGATTTGGTCGAGTGCAGAGAACACTTCCTTTTTTAGATTAAGGTCTTCCAGAACGGCTTCAATCACGACGTCCGCGTCTTTCATTTCTTCGAGGCGCGTCGTGGTTTGGATGCGTCCAAGCGTTTCCTGTTTTTGGTTTTCCGTCATTTTTCCCCTTGCAACACTTTTATCCATAAACTTTCCAATTCGTTTTATTGCATTTTCCAAATAGCTGTCTTCAATGTCACACAAGATAACGGTAAACCCATTCATTGCCGCTAGATTCGCTATACCTGAACCCATTGAACCTGCACCAACTACCCCGATTGTTTGAATTGCCATCTCTCCATCTCCCGACTATATAAAATTATCAATATTCTGTAAATTAATTATAACCTTGGTAATCTTAGGTTTGTACCTACAAAATGAGGGAAAAAACTATAATTACTTCGGCTATTTTGTAGGATAAAAAAACAGCCTATAAAGGCTGTTTTAGATAAGTCCACCATTCATATCATAAAGCTTTAATGCCATCATCAAATTAAACCGGACTTCAGCGTCATTTAATTCGGCATCCAGAAGCAATTCGATCCTTTCAAGCCGGTATATGAGGGAACTCCGATGAATATAAAGTTCTTCAGCCGTACCTTTTACATTCCCGTTATTTTGAAGGAAAACATGGAGAGTATTGAACAAATCGATGTTTTTCCCTTCTGAATATTTGATAAGAGGCCCTAGTTGACTCTTCACAAATAAATCAATGGCAGTTGAATGACCCAAATGATGGAGAATGGTATAGGAACCGAGGTCTTTAAAAAGTGAATAGCCAGTGTTTTCGAACCGACTACTAACTATATTCAATGCCTGAACGGCCTGCTGATAGCTCACATAATAATCCTGGATATTCTCCGTTTCACTCCCGACCCCCATCAGTACTTTACATCCGATAAATCCCTTCGCGACCCAGCGCTGAATACTTTCAAAAAGCGTAGCCCAAAACTTTTTCGGCTTATTCCCTTCCATTTCAGTTGAAACAAGTAGAACAAACTTTTCGTCATGTGATGCAGATATAAAAGTGCGATCGAGCTCCGACAGATGAGATTTTATTGAATCCCAAACAAGCGTTTTTTTCGTCTGCTGTTCAAGAAGATTGCTTCCCTCCATTTCACTTCCATCAAGCTCAATGGACAAAACAGCCAACCGATGGCGGCTGAACAGGTCCCATTGAAATAAGTTTGCATATTGGATAATGCTTTCTTCATTATCAATTTTTTCTGTCAGCAATTTGCTAATGAAGCTATCCTTTGCCTGTTCTTTTGCATCCAGGACGAGCTTTTGCTTTATAAACTGGATTGAGCAAATATTCCGAGCTAAATCGACCGTCAGACGGTCGAACTCATCCATTTCTACACCAGACCTGCGAATGGCTAGGTAGCCAAGTAAATTGCCACCGCCACTAACTGGCCAGAATGAAAAATAATAGTCTGCGCTAGTGGGATCTTGCATAGTGATAAGCTCGTTCCCTTTTTGGTTACCAAGTTCTTCTTTTGCTCTTTCAGCCAACTGATGTGTATATAGCGGACCACCTTCATGTCCATAGTCGAGAACTGATAACTCCCGCATAAACCGGTCAAATAAGATGACCGAACTTTGAAATATTCCGCCGAGCATGGTTGTGATTCCATCAAAATTGTCAACTTCAACGGTTTCTTTTACAAGCGCTTGCTGAGAATCCAAAAGAAATTGAAGCCTGTGTTTATGATCTCTTTCGCTATGATATAAACGAGCATTTTCGAGCAAAGCAGCAACGTGTTTGGACAACAGCTCCAACATTCTCAAATCATCTTCTGAAAATACACCTGTCCCTTCGTTCCCAACATGTAGGACTCCTATTGGTTTCAGATCATTGAAAAGAGGAATCGTTAGCTGATTCCCACCAGGTGTTTCCAGAAAGGGAAAGTAGTCTTTCAGCATATAATTGTCTTGGATCATGATTTTGTGTGCGTATTCCATCTTCCCGTAAGCAGGTTGTTGGAAAACAAAACAGTTTTCTTTCTCATTATATAAATAAATGCACGCAAAGTCGGCATTGGTCCCTTTTCCTGCCCTAGACGTCAGTTCGGCGATATGCTGTTCAAGAGGTGCATCGAGTGAGAGGTTTTTGCTAATCCATTCAATGCCTTCTATTTTTTTCAGCTGTGTTTCCTTTTCCCTCGCCATTGCCATGGCAACTGCCATGTCCTTTCCAAATTCCTCGAAGTGAATTTCCATATCCAAAAGCGGGACGAAGCTTAAGAAACCAACTATGCAGAAGCCAAAATGGTGAATGTCGTCTTTGAGGGGGACAGTAAACCATGTTTTAATGTTGGCCTTCTTCAATACTTTTGCCATATGGCATTTTTCCGGCACTTCCGCTGTTTTATACGTCATACTTTGCCGAAATAATTTGGAGGAACAGTCATCTGTGGAAAATGGAAAGGCCTCGGTTACAGAAGGTATGTTGCCGCTCCACGCTTTCGGTAAAAGCTGCCCGCCCTCTTCTAACACGACACCAACAAAATCGCAGTAAAGTTCAGAACGAAAGGAATCGGTCAAGTACTGCAGTGCCTCTTCTTCGGTGTCAATCTTAATCAGATAACGCGATGTCTTTCGCAAATGGTTATCTACTTTTCTCATTAATTTCTCTCTTTTACTGCTAGACAAAACCCATCCCTCCTTCCTAATTCTCCCTAATCCTATTGTAAATGAAGAAACACATAATGAAAGAGGGAAAACCAAAAATCATAGTACCTGATAAAATTTCATCTGCACTTCAGAAGGTCTTCTTATGCCTTCTCCTACAAAAATATTTCGATTTAAAAAAGCATATTCTTCACTCCCTGTCTCAAACAAGGGAGCCGTTTTAAAATAATAAGATCCAATTGGAACCTCTTCCCCTTGGATGATACGGTCAATAATTTCTTTGGGACCATGCCGGTAACCTTTGTTCACAACATAAATAAGCACCCCCTCCTCTGTTTGAATCGTATAATGGGCAAGTGCCTCCGTCATGCCGTCATATCGAATCATCTGGTAATCCGCGCCACCCGGTAAAACAATTCCTTTTATCCCAGGTCCGGAAAACGTTCCACCCGTTATAGGAATGACTCTTCTTATACCCGTTCCCACATCCCCTACTTCAATAGGATCGTCCACATGTATGTTTGCCGTAAAAATATGCTTCAGGTTTATGCTCATTTCCTCTTCCCCTTCCTCTCAGTCGTAAATCCCGAAGAGAGTATCTCATCGGGATTTATGAATATTATTTAGCGGCATTCAAACGATCTTCTGCCGATTCAGGTTTGTCCGCTTCCTTATTATAATTACCATGCTTCTCCTGAACGAACAGCATCGCGAATCCCCCAAGCACAGCTGCGCTTGCAATTGCTGCGAAGTTATACTGGGGCTGCAAGTTCATTGTAAGAAGAATACCTACGAATGTTGGAGCCACTATCCCCCCCATACGTCCAAAAGCCATGGTACTGCCTAGGGCCGTGGAACGCATTTCAGTAGGATAATACTGGGAAACAAATGCATTTGACATATTCTGTACACCCACCGATGCAGCACCTATTACTGAAATCAGGCCATATGCGATAAATGGACTGTTCGTGAAGCCGATGAGCGACAGGGCAATCGCACCACAGAAGAACAGGGGAACAAGTACTTTCTTAAAGCCCAGTTTATCCACCAATCGGCCAAATACGATGGTCCCTACAATAGCTCCGATTTGCATGACCGCAATAAAGGTGAGGCTTGATTTAAGGTCATAACCAGCCTGCATCATAAGGCGTGGAAGCCATGTATTCATCGAGTAAATCAAAATAAATGCGCTGAAGCAGGAAATCCAGAACATTACGGTGCTTATTGCACGTTTTTGTTCAAACAATTTTATAACAGGTGAACCTGGTGTTCTCTCATCAGGTTTCTTAAGTTCTATTGCCTCTTTCACGTTTATTGTTGGATCAATCTTGGCAAGAACTCTCTTGGCTTCTTCCACTCTACCAGTTTGAATTAGGAAGCTAACAGATTCCGGTATGATTTTGATTAACAATGGAAAGAACAAAAGAGGGATTCCCGCGAGCCAGAAAACGGGCTCCCAGCCAACAGTCGGCAGAAGCGACCGGCTTGTAAGTGCAGCTGCTATAGCTCCAACCGAATAACCACAAAAAACGAATGACACGAGAGCAGAACGGATGTGCTTAGGTGCAAATTCAGTGGTCAAGGCAATAACATTTGGCATGACTCCCCCTAGGCCAATACCTGCAATGACCCGAAAAATTATAAACATTGTCGGTCCATTGGCGAACCCAGATAGCAGTGTGAAAAAGCTGAAGAGGAAAATGGTCAACAAGATAATTTTCTTCCTGCCCAATTTGTCTGCAAGTAACCCGAATACGATTGCGCCGGCCGCTGTCCCCATTACCGTATAACTACCAATTGCCCCTGCTGTCACATCCGATATTCCCCATTCCTTAATAAGGGATGGAACGACAGCCCCGTAAATGACAACATCATATCCATCAAACAAAATGACGAGAAAAAGCCAGAAAACAAGCCAAATATGGAATGAATGGATCCGGCTTCCGTCAATTACTTTCATTGGGTTAATCAACTTCATTATTATTGCCCCCCTTTAAATTTAGATTTCATTTAACAAATCGTATCCTGCACCAATAGGAAACGCTTTCATTTTTTTGTAACCTCTGTTCCCTCCTTTTTAAGTATCTGACTTTTCCGTAATCTAATTTTATTAGCTGGCGGTAAGGATTGTTAGCCACTTAATGTAGGAAAAAAGAAGTTTATTTTCAGTTATTATGTAGTCTATTCGGATAGTGCAACCTATCCTAACTAGTAAAACAGTTTAGTGATATATAAGAAAGAAGACGTTCGCTAATTTAATTTGCACAGTTTTCTTCTTAGACTTCAATCATTCGACTAATTTTTATAGTGTTTTGGAAAAGCAGGGAACTCCGTTTTCAAATCTCCCTTGATCCTAATCTCTTTCGATTCCTAAACAATTTATAAGGGGCGTGCCCCTATGGCTACTAACCTTGTTTGTTATGGCCTTATCAGTATCTTCTACCGAGTCTACTATTCATTTGAAAATTGCTTGTTAGTTTCGTATTAATGTTTATGTAGAGTTTTTTCTTTCTACTTTTTCGTTTGATTTCAAATAGACTGCAAAGCTTTTCTGGAAGAAGAGCTTTGCAGACTTTTTGTTTCTTGTTTTACTGAGATAAAAATTTCGTATTTCCATTGGAATCCACTGCACACTAAGAAATCCTTCCGTATGATTCACGGAAGGATTTAGCTTCAATTCATTTTTCTCTCTTTAGTTCTTTTTATTTTCTTTACCTTTTACCTGTTTATCTAAGAAGTTAATCAAGATTTTCATGACTTTTGGTTGCACCCAGTGAGTTCCACCATGGCCAGCACCTTTTACAACATAATAAGTGGAATCAACCCCTTTGTTAATTAAATTTTCGTGTAATATTTCAGTTTGATTTGGTGAAACAAGTGTATCTTTATCTCCGTGCATGATTAAGAACGGAGGTGCATCCTTAGTGATATATGTGATGGGGTTTGCTTTGGCTGCTTTTTCAAGATTATCAAAAATCGAACCACCAGGGCTCATTACGGAAGGTCCATTTACCCACATACCTTCTGGTGCGGAAGGAGATTTGTGAAGGGCCTGAATCTCTTCTGAAAAGCCATCTCCAACTCTCGTTAAGTCAGAAAGCCCATATAAATCGATAACCGCTTTCACATCACTGCTTTGATCTAGATTTTCCCCTTTATCGAATTCCGCCAAACCATTTGTTATTCCAGCAAACGCAGCAAGATATCCGCCAGCTGAACTACCCATTACAACGATATTATCAGGGTCGATATTAAATTTTTCAGCATTGGCACGCAGGTAGCGTATGCCCGCTTTCACATCTTCAAGTGGTGAAGGGAAGGTACTCTGAGGCGTAACCCGATATTCAATACTAGCGACAACGTAACCTGCCTCTGAAATGGTCATTCTTTGTTGTACAGACTTATCGTTATTAGCTGACATGAATCCACCTCCTGGTACAAATACAACTGCAGGAAGTGGTTTTTTACCTTCAGGCTGTAATATATCCATTTCTAGTGGAACATTGGAATCACCATAAATAGGTTGCTGAGAGTAAACAACATCTGAAATTAAATTAACAGAAGGTTCCTTAATAGGGACTTCTAACATTTTAGCCTTGTTGTCAGCTGCACTAGCAAGTGGAGTAGCAACAGCAAGAATACCAACCATTAGTAAAGAAAGAAAGGGAGCCTTTTTTATTTTCATTCAATTATCCTCCTAGAATATATTTTAAAGATTAATGATAATAACCCATAGCATGTATTGATTTATTTGAGCGCTTACATAATCTACACTCTTACTCAACCACGTCCATGAATTGTATCCTCCTTTATTAGGACCAAACTGTAATGGAAGCGCTGACAAATCAACAGATAGTCTCTTAAAAATTGGAGTTTTTTCCTTGTCTTTATATTAATAACATGCGTGTAAAATTGTTAGCCGCTTTCTGTAGGAAAAAGGAAATGTGTTTTTGTATGTTTTGAATACTAACCTGGAAGAGAAAATATTCCCTTCTTTTCAAAAGAGATTCATCGAGGGATTTACTTATCTCTAAAATCTCCTACAGGAAGCTTTCAATCAAATGTATATTTATAATAAACTACTGATACAAGGGTTCTGTCGACTAAGTCTTTTGTCAAAATGCTGGTGGAACCGCTGATATCGATCGATGACGAAAACACACATGTGGAAATTAAGTAGAGATTTAAACCGCTTAATTCCTAGAAGAGTATCAAAGAATTTTCTGAAGAGTCTTTCTTTTACTAAACCAATTTACAGTAGTTACGTTTTTTGATTAAGAGATAGATTACAAGTTTCTGACTGCCCACCAGGTATAGTCTTCGCATTCCCATTAAGAATTTCCCATTTCGAAGGGTAAATGGGTTCATTTCCGCGAATGTTACACTTATATAATGAGATGATGCCTATACTATCTTCCTGTTTTCTGGAAAAAAGAATGAATTTATTGTGTTTTAATGGGAAATTCCTTTATAATGCGCATTAGATGATTTTTTAACATTGAATACGAGAGGAGACTGAAATATGAAGAAACTATTGTACCCAATCATCATTGGATTATTGGCAGTTGTTCTGACGGCTTGTGGTTCGAACGATGAAGCTGATAAGAAAAATGACGAGAAAGAGACTAAAACAACTGAGAAAGAAACGGCTAAAGCAACTGAGGAACAGCAAAAACAGATGGAAGAAATGCAGAAGAAACTAGACAAGCAAAAGGTGGATGAAAAGAAAACGGTGGCCATCGTCAATGACGAAAAAATTTTAGGCGCGGAATATAATACCGTGTTGTCCACCACACAAATGCAGATGCAGCAATTCGGACAAGACCCGACAACCAAGGAGGGAGCCAAACAAACTAAAGAGCAAACGCTCAACTCTTTAGTGGGGCAAACATTGCTGCTTCAAGCAGCTGATAAAAAGGGCTACACAGCTTCCAAGGCCGAAATTGATAAGCAACTTGCCGAAATCAAAAAGCAATATGAGAGTGAAGAGAAATTCAAGGAAGCGATGAAGCAAGCAGGACTGAGTTCGGAAACGCTGAATGCTCAGATTGCAGAGAACATCCCATATACAAAGTACGTTGAAAAAGAGATTAAAGTGGAAGAAGCAACTGATGAAGAAATCCAAAAGTATTATGACCAGGTTGCAGAGCAAGCTAAAACAAGCGGACAGAAGGTACAGAAACTCGAAGAAATGAAGCCGCAAATCAAGGAACAACTAGAGCAGCAAAAGAAACAAGAAAAGCTTGTGAAGCATGTGGAAGAACTTCAGAAAAATGCCAAGGTCGATATTAAGATTTAATGATGAAAAGAGCTGCCAATTTTGAAGTAAATCCAAAAAGTTAGACACTTTATTTACTTAGGCAGCCTTGAGGGCATGACCCGGTAATCTACCGGGTCATGCCTTTTAATGTTACCTTGATTCGTTGATGATTTTAGTAATGGATATATTCTTCTAGTTCTTGTTTGAAATGCTCCATGCTTTTAAATTCTTGAAGATAGAGTAATTCGGATTCCAAAGAAGTTTTCAATAAGCGTATTATCGAGACAATTTCCTTTGCGGGACATGCTTTGTGTAACGTTATGTTTTTTCAAATAATGAGAGTATCGTTTCATCTGATAATGTCAGGCATTCAACTTTTTTTAGATAGGCATTCTCTGCACGTAAGTATTCTAATTCGGCAAGAAGTGCTTCTTGAAAGCTATTAGCTGGCGATTTTTTCTTAGTATCTTTTTTCATGGATAGACACCCCTTTTTCTCTGGTTTAAGAGCGTCTAGACCTCCTCCCTTAAACTGATTTGCCCAATTCAAAAGTGTAGAATCGGAAGGGAGGTTATAATGTACAGCGGTCTCGTTGATCGATGCCCCATATTCGTTCATATATTTAAGTACCTATAGTTTAAAGGGCAGAGTGTAATTTGTATAGGATGAAAAAAGTCCTTCCACCCTATGCGACCCATCTTTTCAGAGGGGATAAACCTACATTTCTTTCTTGAGCAATGGATTTATAGGATTTTTCCCCTTATAAGTACTCTAAAACTGCATTTGATTTTTCGTCTATCGTATATTTAGTCAAAAAAACTGCACCTCCAATTGTTAGATGTTGTCTAACAATTGGGGTGCAGTTCAAAATTGGCTGCTCTTTCATTATGATCTTTGGTCGGCCTACTAAACGCATTAACCGTTTTAAGGTCACTCTGGTATTTGCGGGATTATAACCAGCCGCGCAATTTCTTAACAACAACTGCTGCCGCCAACCAATACCAATCCTGCACCCTCTTGATTTTCTTCTTTGTCTAAAGTTAACTCCTCAGTTCCGGTAATCTGTGAATCGATAGCCACTTTGATTCCATTAATAGTTTTAATATTGTCAGATTCCTGCGGTTCATCTAAAGATATGGTAAATTGTGGTCCACAACAACCAGCAACAGAAGTAAGACGAATCCCTCCTGCACCTTTTTCATTTAAAAAGTTTTCAAGTAATTCTTTTGCACCATCTGTAATTTTCATATTAAATCCTCTCCATTTCTCTTCCTATGCATTAGGAAATATTCTTTTTAATGCATCCTTCATTTCTGGTTTCACCTTAATTTTAGGACGTGCGGTTTTAGCCATTTCATCTGCTTCTTTAATCGTATTTGCCTTCCCCAAAGTCAACAAGGTTCCAACCGCAACGGTTCCCGTGCGATTGCTTCCTCCCGCACAATGAAAATACACTTTCTTTCCTTCATTATATGCTTTTACGACATGAGCAATCGACTTTTTAATAGATTCATCTTGGTGTTCAGCATCATCTACAATGGGACTATGCAGTCGGCTATACTCCGTATCGTCAGGCGCTTCTGCACGCAAATCAAAAATAATATCGGCTTTCTCATTTTCCATCATGTCTTTCACATCATCTGCGCCACCGATGAAAATGCGATCTTTAATTAATTCATGGTAAGTCTTTGTGGTCATTATATCCATCCTCCAATTTAAATGACTTACTCCAGTCAGAGGTACAATCAATTAGTTACTGTAATCTTTCAGCTTTTCATACCCAACCTTTTCCTCATGCATCCAAGGGATGATTACACATTTCTCAGATGACTTTTCCTTAACTTCATGAATCCATTCTTTTTCTGCCATTGCCTTCCCGCTTAATACAGGGTCTGCCGTATTAGTAGCATATAGACTCTGATTAATTACCCACCACTGTGGGTTGATATTTGCCCTTCTTAAATCATCTTGTAATCGGGATGCTTCTAACACGGGTGTGGCTTCGGCAAGTGTGACGATCACGACGGAAGTTTCTTCTGCATTCCTAATTTGAGGAAGTAATTTTTTTACACTCTCAGGGACTTCACCCGTTGACTTGGCTATCTCTTTACTATAAGACTGTGCAGCATCCAACAATAACAACGTGTGACCCGTTGGAGCTGTATCAATGACGACTATTTCATTTTCTGATTTAGCGACCACTTCAGCGAAGGCTCGGAATACGGCTATTTCCTCTGTACAAGGGGAATTAAGATCTTCCTCTAAATAAGCGAGTCCTTCTTCATCTAGATTTTGGCCAGCGTTCTTTATGACATCTGCTTTGTATTTTTCGACTTCTTCTTTTGGATTAATACTGCTAATCGTTAAGTTTTGATTAAATTGACCATTTTCGAATTGGTAATTCAAGTGTCCCGCAGGATCGGTTGTCGTTAAGTGCACACAGTGCCCCTTCTCAACTAAACCAACAGCAATCGCTGAAGCAATCGTTGTTTTCCCCACTCCACCTTTCCCCATTGTGAAAATAAGCTTTGTATTATTTGATGAGAAATCAGTGATCATTTCCTTCAATCTTGGAAGATTCGCTGTTTCATCGTCATATGTCACCATCTTTGATGGGATCGTGTACTGTTTAAATAAGTATCGTAAATTGTCTATACCTGTTAAGGAAAAAGAAACAAACGGTAACGAATAAACAGCAACCTGTTTTAAATGTTCTGGTATGTGCTGTAATGCGTTTCTTTGGCGATGATAAAAGGCGGATGACACTTCATCTTCTTCAAGGTGTGTCTGAAGAAGCCCATTCACGATAAGTATTTGGTTTTTCACGCCAATCTCTTTGAGTTCATTGAATGCACGGTCTGCTTCTAATAAGGATGAGGCGTCAGGTCTTGTTACCAGGATTAAAGTGGTTTTACTTGGATTGGAAAGGACCTCCACGGTTTTAGAATAAAGGTCTTTTTTGTCCGCCAACCCTGATAAAGGACCTAAGCATGACGCACCGTGTGTGCTTTCTTCCAGGAATCCACTCCATGCCGTTGGAAGCTGTAAAAGCCTTAACGTATGCCCAGTTGGAGCGGTGTCAAAGATAATATGGTCATACTGATTGACTATGTCAACATTAGTCAGCAAATTGGAAAACTCATCAAATGCAGCAATCTCCACCGTACATGCTCCTGATAATTGTTCTTCCATGGTCGCAACGACGGAATCAGGTAGCTTCCCTTTATATGGACCCACCACTTTGTCACGATACGCGTTCGCTGAAGCTTCCGGATCTAAATTACTGGCAAATAAATTTTCAACACCAGGTACGGCTATGGGTGTATTGGTTAGACTGATTCCAAATACATCTTGTAAGTTGGAAGCTGGGTCTGTGCTGATGAGCAACACCTTTTTTCCACTATCGGCTAATGCAACAGCAGCGGCACTGGCAGTCGATGTTTTTCCTACCCCACCTTTTCCCGTTAAAAATAAAAAGGGTGTTTGAATGACATTCTTCGGATTGAAAGATTGAAACATGCTTTTTCCCCTTCTTTCTATCTATCTTATTTCAGTTGATTTAAATCAATGGAAAGACGAGCTTTTGGCTTTTCATTTAACTCTTCAGGTTTTACTTCAAACCATTTCCCAAACTCTTCGTTCGTTGGATAACTTCCCTCTTTTACAATCTGATTATTGACTAAAATAATTGGCAAGACGTCAGGTCCTTTTTCATGTAAAGCTTTATTAATCTCAGGGTTGTCTGCGAACTTAGCAGGATCATTGGTCAATTGATATCGTTGAATATCAACCCCCTTTTTCTCCAAAGAATAAACAGCAGATGCCACCCTTGTTAATTCAGGATCAACACTCGGTCCACATACGCCCGTTGAACAACACATTGCAGGATCAAAGATTTCCACTTTCATCATTTGTTCTCTCCCCTTCATATATAATCATTTACTTATGCTATGGATAAAACGAAAGCCGAGTGATTACTCGGCTTTTCAATTTTATTTATTCACCCGTTTTAGAGAAACGTGCAATTCTTTCTCCTATTTCATCACGAACACGTTGGAAGGTAGCCCATTTTTCTTCATCTGTTCCTTCCGCTTTTGCGGGGTCATCAAAGCCCCAATGTTCACGTCTCACATGCGGTGGCGTCATTGGACATTTGTCTGCCGCATCGCCACATAATGTGACCACAAAATCGGCATTATTTAAAATGTCAGGGTCAATGATATCGGAAGTTTGATTGGTAATATCCATTCCAACCTCGTTCATCGCTTTAACAGCATTCGGATTCAAGCCATGTGCTTCAATTCCTGCACTTAGCACTTGCCATTCGTCTCCTAGATATTTCTTACCCCATGCTTCAGCCATTTGGCTTCTGCAAGAGTTACCTGTACATAAGAAGTAAAGTGTTTTTTTAGCCATGCTGTTTCTCTCCTTTGTTTGTAAGTAAGTGTTTAATGAATGATTTGCAACCATATATATAAGCCAACTAATGTGATGAACAATGTTGGGATGGTTAAGATGATACCCGTTTTAAAATAGGTTCCCCATGAGATTTTCACGCCTTTTAATGAAAGGACATGCAGCCACAATAATGTAGCCAAGGAACCAATCGGTGTAATTTTTGGTCCCAAGTCCGAACCGATGACATTTGCATAAATCAAGGCTTCTCTTATGGCCCCAGTTGTATTCGTATCTGATATCGCCAGTGCATCAATCATTACGGTTGGCATGTTATTCATAAGCGATGAGAGGATAGCGGCTATGAAGCCCATTCCAATTGTTGCTACAAATAATCCTTGATCGGCGGTAACTTGGATTAAATCCGTTAATACATTCGTCAAGCCAACATTTCGCAGGCTGTACACCACTACATACATACCAATTGAGAAAAAGACGATTGCCCATGGTGCGCCTTTGATAACGGTTTTCGTGTTGACCGCTGGACTCCTTCTAGCCATCATGAGGAAGAAGATGGCGACAATGCCTGCAATGATGGATACAGGAACCTCAATAAATTCACTGGCAAAATAACCAACCAGCAATATTCCTAATACGATCCAGGACAGCCTAAACATCCTGTGGTCTTGAATGGCTTCCGCTGGTTTTTTAAGCTGTGATACATCGTAATTTTTCGGTATGCTTTTACGGAAAAATAGATATAAAACCAAGATGCTTGCTACAAGTGCAAAGATGTCCGGTACGATCATTCTTGAGGCAAACTCGGCAAAACTGATATTGAAAAAGTCTGCGGATACAATATTTACAAGGTTACTCACCACTAAAGGAAGTGAGGTTGTATCGGCAATGAACCCACTGGCGATGATAAAAGGGAAAATCATTTTATCACTAAATTTCAAGGCCCGAACCATTGCTAATACAATCGGGGTAAGGATAAGGGCGGCTCCGTCATTCGCAAAAAAAGCAGCCACAAGAGCACCAAGGATACTTACATAGACAAACATCCTTACTCCATTTCCCTTGGCGGCTCTCGCCATATGCAGTGCTGCCCATTCAAAAAATCCTATCTCGTCCAAAATAAGCGAGATGATGATGATCGCGATGAAGGCGAGTGTTGCGTTCCAGACTATCGATGTCACGTCTATGACATCAGTAAAGTCCACCACTCCAACAAGTAAGGCCAAAACCGCACCGCCACAAGCTGACCATCCGATTGACAATCCCTTCGGCTGCCAGATGACGAGAATGAGTGTTAATAAAAAGATGATAACTGCCAAAATAACTGATCCCACTGAAGTAGTACCTCCTAGTTAGTCACAACAAATCCGTTTTCCTTGTGCTGTTAAGTTTTCTAATTTAAAGTTTTGACTTGGCAAATCCTTGATGACCGTCTGAATAAATGTGTAATGGGAAGAAGACGGGTTTAACGAGTAAAAAACCCATTGTCCCCTCCTCGCTTCATTCACGATCCCGCTATCTTTCAACTTTCGTAAATGCTGGCTGATAGCTGGCTGGCTCATCTCGAATAGGTCCACAAATTCACAGACACAGCATTCATGCTCAGCCATGATCTTAATCATGGTCAAACGGGTTTTATCACCTAGTAATTTAAGAATGTTTGCCGCGGTTTCCAAATCTAACGCTTCATTCATAGCTTTTCATCCCTCCTAGCACAAAGTAAATAAGTATATGCTTATGTGATTATTCATCATCATTGTATAAGCATATTCTTATTTAATCAAGTAATAAATATTCAACGATATAATTTTAAAATTTAGTCTGCTTAAAAGATGTTTCATAAAGTGTGTTGTTGATGAACTAACGGGGCAGGATTGTTCATTAATATTGAATTCAAAGTTCGAGAAATTTATTTATAAATTATTTGCACAATTTTTCATGTCAAAAAATAAAAAAAGAAAAGATCGTGCTTAGTATGTAAGTAACTGTGACCCAATAAGGTTTGTTATTTCCGCTCATTTGCCCAATCTTAAATAATCCACTCTCATACAATAAAACCAGATTACTAAAGGGTACAAATGGTTTTAAATTATAAGGAGTGAATATTATGGGTAAGGACTCAAAAAGGGATTTATGTAGTGAATTTGCAAGGATTCTTGACGGTGATGCAAGTTTTATGAACGGAGTATGTCTAGTTCAAAGATTTAGAGACATACCATTTAAAATACTTGGAAGGAGAACTAATTCACCGTAGTAAACCCTCAATTTTTCACCTTTGAGAATTTAGATAGTAAAGGAAATGCACTAAATCTAGGTGAAACAGTTCTACTTCAAGACGAGGTAAATCCATTGTTAACAGAATTAAGAAAAAGGGACCTTATTGTAACAGCAGTTCATAATCACTGGTTGTTTGAAAACCCTAGAGCCATGTATATGCATTTTGAATCAATCGAACCACCACTGGAATTTGCTCGAAAAGTTCGGGAAGCATTCAAAGTTTTAAAAGGTTAATTTGAAAAACAATTTAATCAGGAGCTGGAATCAGCTCCTTTTGTTATGAACTAACGGGTGCGTGTTCCAGATGGCAAAAGAAGACACAATAAGTGGTCCGACTATCCGAAAATAATTTAATAGTGCATCTCGAAATAAAAAGTATCATATAAAAAGACCAGTCTGACTTCAGACTGGTCTTCTATTTCTACAA
Source organism: Bacillus sp. CFBP9009 (assembly GCF_036541465.1). NCBI lineage: Bacteria > Bacillati > Bacillota > Bacilli > Caryophanales > Bacillaceae > Bacillus > Bacillus sp. CFBP9009. The sequence continues at coordinate 45,258 of NZ_JAZHFU010000011.1, forward strand.
CAGGAATTATTTTTTATTTCCAATCTCACTGGAACAGGACTGCCACAGCAAGAAGCATCCTTTGATTTAGTTGCTGGAGCATCAGAATCGCAGCAACTGGATGCGAGATTCACACTGCAAACTCCTGTTTCAGGAAGTTGCAAGCGCACTTCTTTTGCCCCTTCGACATCCCCTGTCAGATAAGCCACCACGGAACGGACTTGTTCGTAGCCTGTTGCCAGTAAGAATGTAGGTGCTCTTCCGTAACTCTTCATGCCAACAATGTAGAAGTTCTTTTCGGGGTGCCGTAATTCCTGTTCACCATGCGGCCGCACCGTTCCGCAGCTATGGATATTAGGGTCAATAAGCGGAGCAAGCGCTTCTATGCTTTCCACAGCCGAATCAAGGTTTATCCTTATTTCATTTAAAAAGGATGTATCAGGTCTGAAACCCGTACTCACAACGATCTCATCAATCTCACCGATTGTGGTTTCTTCTCCGTCAAGTTCCCCCACAACAGTGATTTTACCGTTTGCTGGATAAACTCCGCTAATATGAAAGGGAGTAAGGATGTTGATTCGTCCAGACTCCACTAATTGCTGAATTCTAATGCCAAGTTCTCCGCGAGCTGCCAAGCCGTCGTTTTCTTGCCCGCCGTACACATCGTTGATTTGTTTTTTACGAAGGACCCAGTAGATCTTGGTATCCGGAAACTTTTGCTGTAAGGTTGCGAGATCCAATAGGGCATTTATTGCAGAATGTCCGCTCCCGATCACCATGATCGATTTATTTTGATATCTATTTTCCAATTGGACGACGTTTGGAATGCCATAGTGAATTTGATTGTGTAATTTTCTCTCGGCATTCGTCCAGATACCATTGGAAAGGATCGGGTTTGGATTGGTCCAAGTACCTGATGAATCAATCACTGCTTTCGCTTCAATGACTGTTGTGTCACCATTCACTTCTACATAGAGTTGAAAGGGAACCGTGTCTCGTTTTCCTGTTTTCAATTTATCATGAGCCTTTTTGGCAATACCTACTACTTTTGCTTGTAAGATGATCTTTTCTTTTATTTCTGGAAGGTTACTCAACGGAAGAAGGTACTCTTCCACCAGTTCGCGACCTGTTGGCAAAGCTTCTTGGTTGGGTGAAATCCACCCAGACTTCTCAAGTAATTCCTTTGCTGTTTGATCGATGTTATACTGCCATGGGGAAAACATTCTGACGTGTCCCCACTCCAGCATGCTGGAGCCAACCGAATCCCCCGCTTCCAATACGATAAACTTCTCTCCTTTTTTCAGTAAGTGAGCGGCAGCGGCAAGCCCTACAGGACCCCCGCCTATAATGGCTACCGGCAATCCTCTTTTATCAAATTGAACCATCATTATTCCCTCCTATATTTTATTCCCTCAAAAAAGTTGTAATTTGCAAGTATTATTAAAAATTATACTACCCCCAAGGAGTAGTACAGCATACGGAAGACTTCAGCATTTTATCATTAAGCAATTTCAGCGAACGCACCACGGATTCCTTTTCAAACTCATTCATTGTCTTGAAGATTTCATTCAAGTAATCATTCATTTGCTGATCGATTAATTGATTGACCTTCATTCCTTCATCGGTCAGAGAAAGAATAGAAATTCTCCGATCTTCAGCATCTTGTGTTTTTGTGACCAAATTCAATTTTATTAAGGATTGGATTTGTCGGCTGAAGGTCGTAATGTCCGTCCCCAGTGTTTCTGCAATTTGCTGGATGGAAGAGTTGTTTTGTCGGTTTATTTCATACAGGATATGGCTTTGAACGAGTGAAATTTCAATTCCATCTGCACTGCAGCAATTTTTATTCAATAATCCAAACCGCCTAGTCAAGAGTTGGAAGAGACCTCTAAGGTTTTCATTTTCCATTACTGTCACCTCACTTTATTTATATGCTAATTATTTGTAATTTACAACTATTTGATTCAACTATTTTTTCATTTATCCTTTTAGCTTATTAAAAGCTGCCATGAAATTTCGGTGAGTTTGCTCGCCATAATAACACGCTTCACCTTTAAAAAAGTTTGTTTCAATGAATTCTTTTGCCTTTTCCACCATAGGTTCACGAGAAGCTAAAACCAGCTTGAAATAAGCATCAAAATAACCAACAGACAATACGCTTGAATGGTTTACTGTCAAAAACCTCCTACCCCCTAATTGTTTTAAAGTAATTTCTCCATAGCCATCACATCGACAAATTCCCCGTCTAAAATTCCATGGTTCTTAAACACTCCTACTTCGCGATACCCCCGTTTTTTGTACAATCCTTGACCAATCTGGTTAAAGGGAAAAGTGAATAACACAATTTTATTGAAGTCATTTTCTTTTGCGAGCTTTTCGATTGATTGCAGCAATAAACCGCCAATCCCTTTTCCTCGATGATCTCTTGAGATATAAACGGATAAATCGGCAACCCCATTATAAGCACTACGATTGTTATATTGATTCAAGGAAGCCCATCCTACGATTTCCCCTTCTTGTTCAGCGACAATTACCTTATATCGACCGCTGTGTTTGGCGAACCACTCCTCTATGTAGTCTTGATCCTTCAGTTCCGTTTCTAACGTGGCAATTCTATCCTCAATCCCTTGATTGTAAATTTCTTTGACCGAGCCCATGTCTGTTTCGATCGCTTCACGAATTATCATATCTTTCCCCTTTCGTTTGCCACATGAGTTTTTCAATATTCTATAGTTGATTTATAACATTGATAGTTGCAAATTACAAGTATTATGATTTTTTTATGCAAAGTAATTCTTAACGAATAATAGAGCTTGAAACAAGAAAACTGCCGAGTGACCGGCAGTTTTTTCAGCTTTATAAATATTTCCGGTGAATACCTTTTCCATCATAGGAAAACAGGACTTCTTTTCCTTCCATGACTGATTCCATATGCACGGGGCGGCCCCAGAGCTGATAGATATATGGCATGACTTTTTCGAGATATTTCAGATCCAGTTCAATATCTTCATACCAATGTTTTAGATAAAGTTCCCCATTGCGCATGAAGTCCCCATCATTTACTGTGATATAGGGGAAACCGCCGTTAACCCTCATACTGACGAGTTGATCACGAACATGTTCCCATGACTTATCGACGATTTTATAATCCTTGCCCTGCTTTTGGAATAAGTACATATCCTCCCGCATGACCAGATCTTTCGTCAAATAATTGCGGAGAAAGGAAATATCCGATTCGATTTCCCTGACTTCGAACATCTTTTCCCGGCCAGATCCAGGCTTGACGCCCAGCCTGATCATTTCTTCGGTTGGATTATCATAGCGTTCTTCAATATCTTCAAGCACTTTCAAGCCGAGATAATAAGGATTGATGCTGGTCCGTGAAGGCTGAACGACGCCTGCGTTCAGTTTCGCGAATTCAATGGCTTCCCCTGAGGATAGATCCAATTCACGGATTATGCGCTGATGCCAGTAGGATGCCCAGCCTTCGTTCATGATTTTCGTTTCCAGCTGCGGCCAGAAATACAGCATCTCTTCCCTGATCATCGTCATGATATCCCGTTGCCAATCGGTTAAATCCCTGCTGTACTGTTCTATGAAAAGCATAATATCCTTTTCAGGCCTTGGCGGGAATTTTTTTCTTTTTTTAATGTTGGATTTCATCGGTTTATCCTTATTATCAAGGTTCCATAAATCATCGTATTGTGTGGCTGTCGGTTTTATTTCCTCTTCTTCTTCCTCATCCTCCATCGTCCAGGCAAGCTTTGGTCTCATCAGCGACGGATCGATATGTTCTTCAATGGCTAAAAGTGCATCAAGGAAGGTTTCCACTTCCTTTTTGCCATGAAGGATTTCATATTCACGGATTCTTTCTGCCGTTGCCGACATACTTTCTACCATATCTCTCTTAGTATTATTGAAACGTATATTATTCTTAAAGAAATCACAATGCGCCAAAACGTGGGCAACAATCAATTTATTTTGTACTAGTGAATTGGAGTCCAGCAGAAAAGCGTAACAAGGATCAGAGTTAATGACCAGTTCATAGATCTTACTTAATCCAAAGTCGTACTGCAGCTTCATTTTATGAAATTGCTTCCCAAAGCTCCAATGAGAAAAACGGGTAGGCATCCCATAGGCACCAAATGTATAAATGATTTCTGAAGGACAAATTTCATAACGCATCGGGTAAAAATCCAACCCGAACCCCGTTGCTATTTCGGTAATTTCACTAATGGCATATTCCAGAGCCTTTTGCTCCGCTTCATTCATCCGATATCCCCCTTGTCTTCCGCCTTTAAACTAATGTATGAAAAAAAGGAGGAAAAATGCCGTGATCATGAGAAAGGTCCTCGATAACAGAAAAAAAACACCTCCATGAAGAAGATGTCTGGCCAAAAGTTTCGTGCAGTTTTGCACTCAATCCCTTTGATATTAAAATTTCGCAAATTCCGTATTCATAGCCTCTTTTTTCGTTTTAGAACGGATCCAGGAAATGATGAGCGCTGCAATGATGACAAAACCTAAGTATCCTGTGACTGGGTATACCGTCCCAACCAATTTAATAAAGCCAACGAAACTTGCAAGGAAAGCGAGAATCCCGACCATAATCACGGATATTTTAAAGCGTTTCGTTTCGGCAGGCACCAACCTGGCGGTGAACGCATACAGCATCCCGACAGAGGTATTATAAATCATTCCTAAAAGGATGATTGATAGGATATATCCCAACCATGGAGAAATCTGATTCGCTAAATGAAGGGTAGGCATTCCTGAGCCTTCTATGCCCTTCAAGTCGGACATCATCCCCAAATTGATCAAGAATAGCAGGATCCCCAAACCTATACCTCCTAGAATTCCTCCCATACCAGCCTCTTTCTTATTCTTGAAGGTCCCTCCCATTACGGCTAGCATGGCAATTCCGGCAGTCATATTATATGAAACATAAAGTAATGAACCCATCATCCAATTCCCGGTTGCAGCCGTTCCTTTACTTGAAGATGAAATGATTTGATTGAAACTTAGATCGGATGTAAAAAATGAATAACCTGAAATGATGATCATGATAACGAATAAAAACGGTGTGACGGCACTAATGATGGACATTATTTTATTAACATTAAGTAAAAGCGTACCAATCGTGAGCACCGTCATGACGATTGCACCGACTATGCTTGGAATCCCGAATTGTTCCTCAAAAATCGTTCCGGAACCGGCAATCATGATGACTGTAACGCCAAACAAGAAAAATGTGATGATAATATCGACCACCCTGCCTATATAGCGGCCACAAATATGATCGATGATGCTTTTATGGGAGCGTGTTTGGAGAGTGCTCCCCAACTGGGTAACTTGCATGCCTAAAAACGCGAATAAAGCTGTCGCCACCACAATTCCCAATACACTGTAGATTCCAAAACTCGTGAAGAACTGTAATACTTCTTGTCCTGAAGCGAAACCTGCTCCAATGATGATCCCAATATATGCTCCTGCAAGATTTATGCTGTTTTTCATATCAAATACCACCCTAATTATATGATTATTCTGACAATTTAAGTTAAAAGAAATATGTTCCCTTTCATCATGATCCTGTTCTTTAATAGCCTCCCAGCTTCAAGTTAACGGGCCGATGTCCATGAAGCCGGGAGTTTCTTTTATTCCAACTCTTATTTTTTTGTATATTTTTTACTATAGGAAGTGAATTCATCGACAGCAGCATAATCGACTTCATAGCCAATGCCTGCCGCCTTTGGAACGGTTATGACCCCATCTTCCACTGTAACCTCTGGTTGGATGATGTCTTTATGCCAATAATTCGAGGATGCTGCCGTATCACCAGGCATCGTGAAGTTATCAAGTGTTGTCAATGCGATATTATGGGCACGCCCGACACCAGATTCCAACATGCCTCCGCACCAAACCGGTACATTCCTTTCTTTACATAAGTCATGTATTTTCATTGCTTCCGTTAAACCGCCAACCCTGCCGATCTTAATATTAATGATTTTACAGCTTCCCAATTCAAGGGCTTTTCTTGCATCTTCGACGGAATGTATACTTTCATCTAAGCAAATCGGTGTTTTGATTTCCGCTTGTAATTTGGCATGATCGACAATATCATCTGATGACAAGGGCTGCTCAATCATCATTAAATCAAATTGATCAAGTTGTTTCAGTAATTCGATGTCTTTCAGCCGGTAAGCGGAGTTTGCATCTGCCATGATCGGAACATCGGGATATCGATTGCGTACTTCCCTGATTACATCTACATCCCAACCTGGTTGTATTTTCATTTTGATTCTTTTATACCCATCCTTCAATCCAGCTTCTATCTTCGCCAGTAATTCAGGTACCGTTTTTTGGATGCCGATACTGATTCCAACATCGATTTTTTCCAGTTTTCCGCCTAAAGCCATACTTAATGGAATATTCTTTTCTTTCGCATATAAATCCCAGATGGCTCCCTCGATTGCCGATTTTGCCATATTATTTTTACGAATATGCGAGAATATATCCGATACATCACGAGGATGCTCTATTTCTTTATCCAATACAAGCGGAATCAGGAAATCCTCCAGCATCGTCCAATTGGTTTTTATGGTTTCTTCGTTATACCAAGGTGCTGAAAACGCCACAGATTCAGCCCAGCCCGAAAGCCCTTCTCCATTTTTCACTTCCACAAGAATGAACTCCTTATCCACAAACGTTCCAAAGCTTGTTGTAAAGGGAGCTACCAAATCCATATTTAAATGACGTAGACGCACTTCTGTTATTTTCATCCCGATTCCCCTCTTATTCTTGTTTTTTTAATAAATAGTTTTGAATGTTTTCACCTTGTTCCCGTTCGATCCCGGCTGCAACATATCCTTTGGCAAAAAGAGCTTTGAATAATTCACCGGTTTTTAACCGCCAATCAATCGCAAGGCGAAGATCAGCTTTTTTGATTTGTTGAATATCTGTCGGAATGGGTATAGCGATCACCTCGGCATTGGTTTCGAAATGATAATCCTTGATGTAAGGAAAGCCTTGGTCATTCATTGCTGTGGTTACGATGTGTATGGCTTTATCAGGAAGCCGAGTCTCTTCCTTTGCTTCCTGCCGTATATTCCATTCCACCATGAATCGATCAGTGGACAGTCCTTCATTGAGGGTATCCTTCATATTTCCATAACAATCTTCCATATATGTAGAGCAAACAGCTTTTAGCTTACCGATATTCAAGTTTGCATTCACACTTTCCAATGGATCATACGTCCATGTGATCAAGTCGTAGCCTTTTTTGAGTGCTTCTTCTTTTTGTGCAAGTTTAAGTAATCTGCCGTAGCCCATCTTTTGATGGTCCGGATGGATGGCTAACATATGTGAACAAAGATATACCCTTCCGTCATTGAATCCCGGGAAACTGTATTGAAACCCGACTAACTGGCCATTGATATAGCCGCCTAAAACAAGCCCGCCGTTTTTGACTGCCGTAATCGTCTGATGAATGGGAACGCAATCCATACCCCATACGAGGGCTTCCAGTCGCTGCACTTCTTGTAAATCCTCAAGTGTGGATAGGGATTTAATGATTAATTCATCAGTCATGTAAGTGGCCCCCATCTCCATATTTCTCGAAAGTCAGTATGGTGGCTTTGGCCAGGATTTCAATTCCCGATAACAAAGCATCTTTGTTGAACGTCATGTTCGGATGATGGAGCCCTGGTGCCAAATCACAGCCCAATCCAAGCATCGTCGCTTTGAGTTCAGGTCTTTTCAACGTATAAAAATGAAAATCCTCTCCTCCGGTTGTAATGACAGGCGCTACCAGATTTTCTTCCCCGAGTGTATCGGTTATCGCTTCAGACATTATTTCCTGGGCTTGATCGTTCACGGTTGCTGCAGCAACACAGGTTCCCGGTTCGAGTTTCACTTCGACTCCATGGACAATGGCCAAAGACTCTGCAACCTTTTCCACCTTTTTGGTGAGCTCTTCCATCACTGCATTATCCTGTGCCCGTAAATCCAATGAAAAAGTGGCTCTCCCCGGGATGATATTGGAACTTTCGCCGCCAGCAAAAAACTGCGTCATTTTTACGGAATAAGGGATGGACGGATTGAGATGGATTCCATTTAACAAAGTGATGAATGCCGCTCCAATCTCGATGGCATTTTGCCCTTGATGCGGTCTGGCTCCATGCGCATCAGTTCCCGCTATTTCACCTTTAATGAACTGAGCGGCTCCATGGACAATGGCAGGCGCCGCTTGCCCATCCTTAACTTCCTCAACCGGTCTTAAGTGCACTCCATATAGGAAATCGACATCATCCAATACCTTTTCTTCAATCATCTTCAAGGCACCCGTACCTTTTTCTTCAGCAGGTTGAAAAATGAATTTCAGCTTCCCACTAGGACGAAAGTCCATTTCCTTCAATACCAGAAATACTCCAAGTGCCAAGGTCATATGACCATCGTGTCCACAGGAATGATTGGCTTGAAACGTCCCATGCACCTCCTGCCAAAGTGCATCGATATCCGATCGTAACCCGACCGTGAAATTCCCATCCCCGATTTCCCCAATCACTCCTGTACAGTCTTCGAATGTTTTCACCGTACACTGATTCTCCGTTAAAATATTTGAAATGAAAGCTGTCGTATTCACTTCATTCCAACTCGTTTCAGGATTTGCGTGTAAATGGTCAAAAATATCGAGTATACGCGGCCTTAATTTTTCGATAGATTTTGTGATATCCATTTCTGTCTCCCCCTTGTATCCCGGTTTAATCGGCTTGTTCACCAAACTGGTGGAAGTTTTATCTCAAAAGAAATAATCGTCTTGATTGAACGCATCATATATAGCTTTTCTTTCTTTGAAACCCTGTTCGTCTTTAATCGATACACCGGCTACTAAACTATTCAATAAGGAGAATAACACCGGTGCCGTATCGATCGTGGAAGTCCTTGGTGTTGAAATGGGCAGTAAAATGTCAGTGTATTCAGCAATCGGAGCCAGTTCGGAATCCGTAATCCCAATTACAAATGCACCCGCTTTTTTGGCCATTTCCGTTATTTTCACAGTCTCTTTAACATAGCGGTGAAATGAAATGGCTACAAAAACGGAATTTTCAGTCATTTTATTCAAAAGTAAAAATATATCATCAGTATCAGGCCGATATAAATGAACCTCTTCCCTAACAAGCCTAAGTGTAAAGGTTAACCAATGTGCTGCCGAAAATGATAAACGGTGTCCGGATATCAAAACATTGTCAGCTGCCGCCAATTTATCGACTGTTTTGGAGAAATCTTCATTTGATAAATTTTTCATTGTCTTTTCGATGCTGATGATATCCTGCCCCATCACTTGAGCCATGAAGTTTGGCTGACTCGCGGCTTCAAGTTTTGAAGAATGATATTCATTCAAACTGCTGCTCTCGTATATCAACTGATTGCGAATAAGCTTTTGAAGCTCAGCATATCCACTTAACCCTAATGAATAGCAAAAGCGGATGATGGTCGTTTCACTCACCCCAATATCCTTTCCGAGCTTTTGAGCTGAAGTGACTGCAAATGTATGTGAATGCACTAACAAGTATTTTGCTACCTTTTTTTGACCAGTAGATAAACCAGGGAATACTTCTTTAACTTTTTGCTGTAAATCCATAAAACATCCCCTCTGAAACAAGATATGAATCCAAAACTTTTTATATGACAATATGAAGTTTTCACTTCAACAATAATAGAGAGTATTTTATCACGGGACTTTTAATAAAACAATAATATTCTGAATTTTTAATAAAAAAGAAGGAATGCTTCAAGCACAAAAAAAACCACGGAGATGGACTCTGTGTTTCAGTTTGGCGGCAAAATGGGGTTCAGAGTCCGAATAGTGAGGTGAAGGTCGAAAAAAAGTCGTGAACGGCCGAATACAGTGCGGGGTAGGTCGAATACTGTGCCTCAACGGTCGAATACGGTGTGGTTTAGGTCGATAAACTGCGTCAACGGCCCAAGACAGTCGGCGGAAAGGGATTTTAAATCAACGTCCACAAAAGAAAGGGAGCGGATTTCTGAAATCAACTGAACTGTTTAAATAAAAAACTGCAGGCAAACTGAGTTTTCATCGAGTTTGCCTACAGTCTGAAACCACGAAGATGGACTCCGTGGTTTTCCTTCATTTATTTTTTATGACGCTTTGCATAGCCGCATCGTTTGCATAATTCTTCAACTGCACATCTTCTTGAAAAACCGTCATACATATTTTTCGCCCGTTCACCATTTAAAATGTCTTCAAGTGATGTTTCGAATATATTTCCCAGCGGTATTTTGCCTTCACTATCCAAGCAACAAGGTACGACTGTACCATCCACCAAAATGCCTAATTGATCTCTAAGGGCATAGCAGAAAATATTTTCATCGATAATGTCACGGTCCAATTCCGGCCACTCGAATTTTTCGGCCATGTTTATATAAACCCGGTCCCTCAACTTTATATTATTCTTTTGCTGAAGAGCTTCACTTAAGCGAATATCCAATGAAAGTTTCTCCTCAAGCATGCTTAGAATATCGTCGTTCAGGCCATTACTCGCTTTTAATTCATCCGTATCCATATTCCATAAACGAATGGCACAAATCACTTCACTTTTTTCATTTGCTTCATTTATGAAATCGGCAATATTACTGACATAAGAGTCAAGACTATTGCTCGTATCGTTTGCCTCAAAGCTATGAAGTGAAATATTCACCTGCCGAAGGGCTTTTTTGGAGAGCAGCTTGTCTTTGACCTTTTGAATCAAAGTACCGTTCGTTGTAATATTAACCTTCAGGTCATTTTCAGCACTGATATCCAGGAATGTACCCAAATTTTTATTTAAAAACGGTTCACCCATCAGATGAAAATAAATATGATCGGTGTGTGGTTTGATTTTCTTGATTACATCCGTAAACCCTTCAGGATCCATGAATTTCAGGGTCCTTTGCAAGCTGGAGCTAGGACAAAAATTACACTTCAAATTACATATATTCGTAATTTCCACATAAACTTTCTTAAACTTTCTCATTTTCTAATACCCCTACAATCAAGCTTATTGTTTCAATCTGATACTAACTATACTTGTTAGCTGCTCATAAATGCAATGAAAACTTCATGGAAGCTGAACGGCTGGCATCATTCCCCATTAGCAGCTAATCCGATATCCACCATTTTCCGGACAACCTTTAAACGAAATCAGAAAAAAACATCTTCTCGAGATGAAGATGTTCTGTTATGCATCCCTTAAGTTTTCCGTTTGTTCCGATCTCACTTTCCTTTTTGTTCTGTGACCTTCAAACTAAGTAATTTTTCATTTTTTAAATCATGTTGTACAGTCACGATGACATTGAACTCCTGACCTTTATTCTCGACCAAAAATCTGAAATCGTCTTCGACTAGATTTTTCGCTACTGTTTTTCTGCCCTTATATTCGTAATCGGTAATCTCAACTTCAGGATAATCTGCCTGCACAACTGTAATCGCAATCTTTCCGTATTTTTCGTAATCGGGTTTTTGGGCTTGTGCTGAAATGGCCCCTGCTTGCATAATCAAAAAAATCCCCATTAGCATCACGATGACTTTTTTCAAAATCTTTTCCTCCTCATACTTTCCAATTAGTATTATTATGTAAAATTGTTCAGTTGTTATCCAGCTGCTTCGCTTCTTTTACAAGCATGATTCCAACTAATCGATTCCTCTCCCACTCCTCAGGAAACACAGTCAATGGCGGATTGGTTTCATCCACTAAATAACTAAGTTCAATCGTCATTCCCGGGCGGCGGAATTCAGTTATGAACCAATCGGTATATCCGCTTCCTACCGCTTCTTTTTCCGGAAAGGTCAGTTCATATCCAGTCAATTCGGCAGTCTTTTTGGCAATGCCATAATCCCTCGCCATATTTTTCCGTTTATTATTGTAATGCCAAAAGATTTCCCTTCCTGAGGTATGATAGGAAACGGCAATAAGGGGATCGATCTCCTTCGTGAAATCCGTAAGCGCTATTACTTCAGCTGCTTCAAGTGGTTGTCGGCCCTTATAAAATTGATAAGTCGGTTTTGTTTCATGACTCATGACTTCTTTCCATCCAGCCGGATACTGCCTATTTAAATCAATGCCTTTAGCGTTGGCTTTCCACCGGGACCAATTCCTGCTATATCGGTTCATCTTCCATACCGCAGCCTTTTCAAGAACATTTAAGTTGGATAAATCTCCTTGCTGGATGCTGACGCCATCTGGATTCAACATCGGGATGAACCAGATGCTCACCTCATCCAATGATTCCGTCCGATATTCTCCAACAGGTTTGCCCGCTCGATAGGCGGCTGCATATTCTTCAAGCATGCTAATTAAAAGTTTGGAGCTGAGCCATTCCCGCCCATGATGTGATCCCACCAGCAAAATCGATCTTTTTCCTTTTCCTAACCTGACTGCCTTTATATTTTTTCCCTTTTCAGTTTGTCCGATTATTTGAACGTCCAATTCATACTGCTTTTGGATTCCTTGCAGATCCATTTCCATCTGTTCAGGGGAATACACTTCTGCCGCCAAAGATGGTTCAGGGAAAAAAAGAAGCACCAGTATTCCAATTACCATTATTTTTCTCATTTACTCACCTTTTATTTTTATTCAGGTAAAAAGCAACAACCGCGGTCCAAATACATCGCCACTTATTGTAAGGAAATGTTCTGTCATATCTGAACAAAATACAAATAGCTCCTTAATAAGGGGGAGAAGAACATGAGGATTGCTGATTATGATCAGGCATTGTTTCACACACACCGTTCTGATTGGGACAGCTTGTTAGTATTGATGGTTCGAACGAAAGATCACTTTCTTTCAAAAAAAATAGAACATTTTTTGCACGCTTACAGGTTTGAGCATGATTATCAAATCGTTCAATCCCAGCTGTATGCACTGCTTCGTTATCTGGATCATGCGGCAGAAAAAACAAGTGATTATTTAAGTGAACTTCCAAGCTAAAATCAACTATAGTTTTTGCAAAACGGGAAAAATTATACAAGAGGATTAATTTTCGGGGATATAACTTTGGCTGGTGAAACCCTATAAAAACAAGGAAGGGTCAGGTATTAATACCTGACCCTCATTTCATCATTTTTTGATTGCAGCATATGCCGTTGCATACATTTTAAGCTCTTCAATCATACCTTCTACAAGTACTGCAGATTCTTCAAATAAACCATCATTTTCGTAATCGAAGCAATGCGGATCCAGAACCAATTGTTTGGCGATCACATTTGCATAAAGGCTTCGACCCACTGTCCTCATGGAATTTAAGGCATTGATTCCGCCTTTTCCTCCGCCAGAGACAGCCAATAGAGCTACTGGTTTATGCGTGAATTGTTCACTGCTTAGAAAATCCAAGGCATTTTTCAAGGCTCCGCTCATGGAACCATGATATTCCGGAGTTGTCAGAATTACGCCATCAGCTTCCTCGATGCTTTTCCGAAGACCTTGAATCACTTCCAATTGATATTGCTCACCTTCACCTGAATATAAAGGGATTTCGTTATTGCTTAAATCAATAAGTTCCGCTCCGTATTTCTTGGATATGTAGCGTGAGGCAATCCCCGTACGCCCTTGTTTACGTGGTGAACCATTAATGATTACTAATTTCATGAATTAAACCTCCATTATTCCCGATGTTTTCCGAGATCAGTCGCCAATACAGTATACCAAAACCGAAACGGAATTTCCTAGAATTTTGATTTTTCATGCAACTAAAAATCAAAAAAACGAAAGACCGAAGAAGTCTTTCGTTTAGCTTTCATACATTTAAACCAATGCTTCAATCTTGCTCATGAAATCTTCCATGACTCCCGATAACTTGGACTCAGCTTCTTGCATTGATTTACCTTGGACACCGAAATAGAATTTAATTTTCGGTTCAGTGCCTGAAGGACGCAGGCAAACCCATGTACCATCCTCAAGGAAATACTTCAATACATTTGATTTCGGAAGCTCGATCAATTCTTCACCATTTGAAAGTAATGTACGCTTCTTGCTGCTTTGGTAATCCTCTTCAACGACTACCGGAATGCCAGCTATTCGGGAAGGAGGATTTTGACGGAATTGATTCAATATTCCTTGAATCTGTTTCGCTCCCTCAATGCCCTTTAAAGTCAATGAACGCAAACCTTCCAAGTAAAAGCCGTACTTTTCAAACACATTCAGCAACCCTTCATATAGGGTCAATCCCTGCTTTTTATAATGGGCACAGACCTCGACAGCAAGCACTGCAGCTTGAATGGCATCCTTATCACGTGCAAAGTCTTTAATCAGATAACCGTAGCTTTCTTCATATCCGAACAAAAAGCTGCTTTCACCGCTTTCATGATACTGATTTATTTTCTCGGCGATGAACTTAAACCCGGTAAGTACATCAACCGTCTTCAAGCCATATGACTCGGCAATCGTCCGCCCGATTTCTGAAGTGACGATCGTTTTTAAGACGACTCCATTTTGGGGAATCTTCCCTTTTTCTTTTTTCTGGGACAGTAAATAATCCAGGAAAAGGGCACCTGTTTGATTTCCAGTCAAGACAACATATTGGCCCATCTCGTCTCTCACGGCAATTCCAAGCCGGTCGGCATCTGGGTCCGTTGCTATCAATAGGTCCGCTTCCACCTTGTTACCAAGCTCGATGGCCATTTCAAATGCAGCTGGTTCCTCCGGATTTGGAGACTGAACTGTCGAAAAATCCGGATCTGGCAATTCCTGCTCCTTAACGATATGCAAATTTTGATACCCTAAGCTTTGCAGTGCCCGCCTGACGGATTTATTAGCCGTTCCATGAAGCGGCGTAAAGACGATTGAGACATCTATTTCCTCGGCAAGCTGCGGGTTCTCGGGGACTGTAAGCAACGCGCGATTATACGCTGCATCCACTTCCTCCCCAACCATTTCGATGAGGCCCTGCCCTTTAAGGACTTCAGCTTCTTCAACCTGAATTTCAAGCTCGTTTTCAATGGCATTCACGTAACTGATAACTTGATCCGCCGCTTCCGGTGGCAATTGTGCCCCATCTGACCCATAAACCTTGTAACCATTATATTCAGGCGGATTGTGGCTTGCCGTGATGACGATTCCAGCAAAAGCATTCAGCTCGCGAACCGCAAATGACAATTCTGGAGTTGGACGCAATTCATCGAATAAATAAGCCTTCACCCCAAATGTTGCCAAGGTCTTAGCTGCTTCAAGTGCAAATTCCGGGGACTTATGTCTTGAATCATAAGCAATCACAGCCCCTCTTCCTTTCGCTTCTTCCCCAAACGAAGAGATATATTGAGCCAACCCAACCGTAGCCTTCCTTACAGTATAAAGATTCATCCGGTTCGTTCCCGCTCCGATTTCCCCGCGCATTCCGCCTGTTCCAAACTCTAAATTCTTATAAAAGGCATCTTCGAGTTGTGCTTCATCCCGCTGCATTTCCTCAAGGAGGACACGTAATTCCCCATTTAAATTCTGGTACCCTGCCCAAGTGGTGTATAAAGATTTCCAATCCATCTCCAACATCTCCTCCCAAACGCCTCATATTTGTAATTATTATGTATCTGCCTTACATATACAAAATTATCACATTTATTCCAATAAATGAAGTAAAGGCTCGTAATGAAAAGAACCTAATCCAGCATTCTTCACATCACGAGCTCGTTTACCTCTTTATTTTTGGCCATCTTTGTAATGCAGGTGGTAAATATCATGGCGGCGATCCTTCAATTGCTTTACAGTACCAGACTGACGCTCCCGCCTTAAGATTTCCAAATCGACATCGCCAATCAGGACCATCTCAAGGTTCGGGCTGGTTTCCCCGACTATGCCGTCACGCGCAAATTCGAAATCCGATGGAGAGAAGATTCCCGATTGGGCATATTGGATATCCATATTTTCCGTTTGCGGAAGATTTCCGACCGTTCCGGAAATGACGGTGTAAATTTGGTTTTCCACAGCACGGGCCTGGGCACAATAACGAACTCGCAGATAGCCTTGCCTGTCTTCTGTACAAAATGGAGTGAATATGATTTTGGCTCCCATGTCAGTAGCAATCCGGGCGAGTTCCGGAAACTCAATATCATAACAAATTTGTATGGCGATTTTTCCACAATCCGTATCAAAGACACGAACGCGGTCACCTGCGTTAATACCCCACCATTTTCTTTCATTCGGTGTGATATGAATTTTATATTGTTTTTCAATCGTCCCATCACGACGGAATAAATAAGCGATATTATAGATATTGTCATCATCTTCTTTAACGAAATGGGAACCGCCGATGATATTGACGTTATACCTTACAGCTAAAGTTGTAAACAATTCAATGTACTGCTCCGTAAAATCCGACAGTTTCCGGACAGCCAAGCTTGGTGATCTTTCATTCAAGAAAGACATCAGCTGGGTGGTGAACAATTCCGGGAACACGGCGAAGTCCGCATTAGCATCCGAAGCAACATCGGTGAAATATTCGACTTGGTTAGCGAAATCTTCGAATGAATCGATTTTACGCAGCATGTATTGCACGACGCAGATACGTACCGGTTCCGATGTTTTATAATACCGTTTTGTTTTTGGCTGATAATCGACGTTATTCCACTCCATGAGCGTAGCATACTTATTCGATTGCAGATCATCCGGCAAGTAATTCGGATTGATCCTCATAAGCGTGAACCCATTTAAAAGCTGGAACGAAAGAACCGGATCATATATTTTATGCAATTGCACTTCTTTCACGTATTCCCTTGGTAACAGTTCATCCGCATGTTTATGGTAATTGGGGATCCTTCCCCCGATAATGATGCTTTTTAAATTCAAATGGGCAACAAGTTCTTTCCTTGAATCATACAGTCTTTGGCCAATTTTCATCCTGCGGAATTCAGGATGGACCATGACCTCGATTCCATATAAATTATAACCGTCCGGATTATGATTCGTGATGTATCCATTATCGGTTACATCATCCCATGTATGGCGGTCATCATATTCGTCAAAATTAATAATGAGGCTGGAACATGAGCCAATCACTTTTCCATCATATTCAGCCACAAACTGCCCCTCTGGAAAAATTGCCAGATGGCTCTCAAGCTGATCTCGCTTCCAGGGAACCATTCCAGGAAAGCAACTCGACTGCAAAGCAATTATTTCATCTATGTCTCCTAGCCTCATATTACGTATTTCCATTATTTTTTCATATTTATGCAGGTCCAAATTAGGCATTTTCCTCAGACTCCTTTAATCTCTTCCATAAGAATTATACCCCTTATTCAAAAATTAAAACAACTGAACCTACCCATGGATTTCAAATAAAAACATTCTGAATGTCCGTTAAAAGAATATATATTTTACATACGCGGTCCTTACATACTATACTTTTCATGAGAGTAAAAAGAGATGGGGAAGAGGAACCATGAACAATACAAAACGCAATGTGGAAAATTTATTATTTGTAGCCTGGGCTGCTTCCATCATTGCTATGTTTGGAAGCTTATATTTTTCTGAAATCAAGCAATATGAACCTTGTGTGCTCTGTTGGTATCAGCGGATCATCATGTATCCTTTTACGATCATATTAGGAATTGCAATCATTCGAAAAGATTATTGGATCAGCTTTTATACGATGATATTATCCGCTATCGGTGTATTCATTTCCACGTACCATTACTTGATACAAAAGGTTTCATTCTTTTCTGACCACACCCTTGCATGCGGAAGGGTTCCATGTACAGGTCAATATATAAACGTATTTGGTTTCATCACCATCCCGTTCCTAGCCTTGACTGCATTCATCATTATTTTCATATGCAGTTACATCATATGGACAAGATCCAAGGAGGTTGCAGCTTAATGAAGAAAATGGCTATATTTTTAGTGATAATCGTAGCGATATTTGTCCTGATGGGCGTTTTTACAAACTTGAAAAAAGAAGAAAAATCAAAAGGAAATCCGTACGGTAAGGATAAGCTTAAACCCGCTACTGTCGATCAGCTGGATGACCCCAATTATCAAAACTTGATCCTGCCGGAAGAATTGGAGCAGGACCTCCAGGATAATGAAGATGTGACCGTTTACTTCTATAGTCCTGAGTGCCCGCATTGTCAAAAAACCACGCCAATCGTGGCTCCTTTGGCAGAAAAGCTGGGAATCGATCTAGTTCAATACAATCTTTTGGAGTTTGAACAAGGATGGAGCGATTATGGCATCAAAAAGACTCCGACCATCGTTCACTATAATAATGGCAAAGAACAAGAACGGATCGTTGGCTATAATGATGAGGAAACGTTCGAGAAATGGTTCAAGGACCACGATATTAATTAAGGATGGAAAAAATGAGCCGGCCCTAACGGAAATGCTTCTCCCGTTATAGCCGGCTCATTTTTTTTGCCTTATACTAAATATTGATTCGCCACCTGGATGTCCATCATCTGCATCTCATTATTCGCTTCATGGTTTATACTTGAAAAATGGTCATAATAAAAGGGGAAGAATATTCCGCATTCATTCAATAGAGTGATGTTATGTTGGAACAATTCTTCAGATTCAGGTTCCATCACTATAAAATCTTCTCTCTTTTGTTTGTCTAATATAGACATAAGGACTTGAAGACATGTCATTACTTGAAATGCGTCTCTTAATGTTGCCAAGTAAGTAACAGAACTTTGATTGGGCTCTAAAACGCCAATCTCGCGAAAATGAAGAATTTCACTTTCCGTAAAGTATTTTGGAAATACAGATTCGTAGAAACGAGAAACGAGACTCGCTATTTCTTGCTCTTGTTCTTCCGTTGAAGAAAAGACCGTCTTCACTAAAAAAACCACCTTTTTTCAGATCCGTTAGACCTATCTATTATATGTATATTCTAGGACAAGCGATTTCTTTCCCACTAGAATAACATAAATATTGTAAAAAATATGTGGTAATTTCCACCACGAAAATTTCAGCAATAGGTCCAAGGTTACTTTTTCATGACTAATTCTTAATTATTATATATTTTTTTCATTTAATCAAAACCAAAGCAGTCGAAAGTAGGAGTTTTTATTGGAAAATTTCAGAATAACTAACCAACATTTAATAATTGATGTTCTCCAAAGTTGGAATGGATTAACATTGGAAAAGCTTTTTAGGGAGCGTTGGAAGGCCCCAAAGAAATTAGTGCATGAATGGAGGATGAGTAAAGAAGTGACAGTGAACGGGAATTCCGTCACATGGTCAACTATCCTTAATGAAGGAGATACGATAAGCATTCCCTTATTGGATCACGCTGAAAATGAAACAGTACAAGCTGCAGACTTAGGAATTTCCGTCTTATATGAAGATGATGTGTTGTTGATAGCCAATAAACCGGCTGGAATGGATACCCATCCTTCTCAGCCGGGTGAAGCACACTCCCTCCTCAATGGTGTCGCGCACCATCTTCAAAGTACCGGCCAGACCTGTATTATCAAGCATATTCATAGGCTTGATAAAGATACCACCGGTGCCGTCCTTTTTGCCAAACACCGCCTCATTGGGTCCATGCTGGATAGAATGTTGGAAGAAAGGGAAATCAAGCGGACTTACCTAGCTTTAGTCGAAGGAAACATTAAAAAGGATGAAGGCGAAATCAAAGAAAAAATTGGCCGCGACCGCCACCATGCCACGAGAAGAAGGGTTTCCCCTACAGGCCAGACGGCAATCACCCACTATCGGGTGCTCAACCGCGATACCAAGAAAAACTTGACGCTCGTCAGCTGCACCCTGGAAAGCGGCCGAACCCATCAGATCAGGGTGCATTTCAGTCATTTGAACCACCCATTGGCCGGAGATGCCTTATATGGCGGAAAAAGGACATTTCCACGTCAAGCCCTTCATGCAAGGAAAATTGAATTCATCCATCCCATTTCAGAAGAAAAAATGATCGTTGAAGCTCCTTTCATTGATGAACCTGAAATATTCGATGTCACCATTTAAACAAAAAAACACCGTTCCATTTCGGACGGTGTTCCAGTTTGTAGACAAAAGGGGGTTCTATCTAAATTTTTAAACATAGTTGATTGGAGCGGGTGTGCGAGACTCCTGCGGGAATAGCGAGTCCAAGGGAGACCCCACAGGCGCAAGTGCGCCGAGGAGGCTCCCGGACCGCCCGCGGAAAGCGAGTGCCTGAAGTGGAAATCAACGTCCAAATTTGTACAAGCAAAAAAAAAATGTAGACAAACTCGATTTTCATCGAGTATGTCTACAGTCTGAAACACCGTTCCATTTCGGACGGTAGCATAAAAAATAGCTGGCCACTTGGGCCAGCTTTATTTTTTTTATTTATGAAGCTTTTCTCATGCCTTTTAAGATAAGGCTTAAGATGAAGACAAATACGATTGCACCAATCAATGCTGGAATTATAGCGAAATCTGCTACTGAAGGTCCCCAGTTCCCAAGAATTAAAGAACCTAACCATGCACCAACAAAACCAGCGATAATGTTACCGATAATTCCAAATGGTACGTCACGTCCAACGATCATACCTGCTAACCAACCAATGATACCTCCGATAATTAATGACCATAAAAATCCCATAATATATTTCCTCCTTCAAATTAGTTATTTTTTCATTTCTGCAGCAGACTCCAAGAAATCAAATCACTTCCATATTGTCATGCCATTTTTCAGTTATTTTAACTTTTACATTCAAATGGTATGATGCCGATTAGCACGATATCTAATGAATGTGAATGCTTTAGTTATTGGGTAGAGTTAGCTAGCTATAGCCCTTGAGTAACTGATTGGACAATCCTCATGTTAGTGAATTTTTTCTTTTTGTTTGCCGCTGTACTCATTATTTTCCCCGTTTAAATAATCTAAAACCTAATTTTTTTAAAAAATATTTGGCAACGAAAACAGGATTATCAGACATATTAAACGGGTATACCATAGGCTTTAACTTTGTCACATTGTTAGTATAAGCAGTAACTGTCTCAAATATGTTCATAAAGGAAAAAGAAAAAGGATGCCCCAATTATCGGGACACCCTTCTATTATTTGCAGCATTCTTTTTAGAACAAAAGTTCATCGGGATTGCTGCCGAACCGTTCATTTTTGTTCAAGGCATCTATTTGATTCATTTCATTCAGGCTTAATGAAAAGTCAAATACCTGTGCATTTTCCTCGATACGGGACGGCGTAATCGATTTAGGTATTACAACTAGATCATGTTGTAGATGCCATCTAATCAACACTTGCGCTGAACTTTTCCCATGCTTCTTCGCTATATGATTAATTGTCGGCTCTTCCAATAGGTTCCCTCTGCCTAGCGGGCTCCAAGATTCAACCTTTATTTCATGTTTTGCACAGTAATCACGAATTTCGACTTGAGTCAAAAGTGGATGCAATTCAATTTGATTGACGACCGGCTTCACTTCACTGTTTGCAAGTAAATTTTCCAAATGATGAACATGGAAATTACTTACACCGATTGATTTTACCTTTCCATCCTTATAAAGCTTTTCCAAAGCCCTCCAGGTTTCCAGATATTTATCTTTTCCCGGCCAGTGGATCAAGTATAAATCCAAGTATTCCAAGCCAAGGCGATTTAAACTATCATCAAATGCCTGGAGCGTCGTTTCGTATCCTTGCTCTGTATTCCACACTTTAGATGTAATGAACAATTCTTCACGAGGCACGCCGCATTCACGAATCGCCTGACCAACACCTTCTTCATTTTCATAAATGGCCGCCGTATCGATCGCACGATATCCAACTTCGATCGCTTTCTTGACAGACTCAACCGTTTCATTGCCGTTTTTCACTTTAAATACACCAAAACCCAACTGTGGCATTTTAACTCCATTATGTAAGGTGATCGTTTCCCCAATGTTTGAAATCATTCCATCATTCCCCCTTACTTTTATTTTCCAATTATACATCCCTCCACCTTCTATTTCTAACCATAAGCCTCGGGATTTATAGAGTTCCTTAAACGAAACGCACCCATTTATATATAAAAAAGGAAACATTTTATTTTTTAATCATTCACTAAGTTAAATATTTTGTAAAAAAATGACGAAACATCTATCCTTATAGATATGAAATTCGTTACAATTGAATAGTTCGACTTAAAACCAAGTAAAAAAGAAGGTGTCAGCTTTTAAAGAATAATCAAACGTAAAACTCCCATTCTAAATATTGAGGAGTTGCAAACTGTTTTGCGCCCATTCATTGGCCAAAATCCATATACACTTTACACTTGAAATCAAGGGAGTCCTCCATGTATGAATAGCATACTCATCTTAACAGTGCTAATTATTATTTTTGCTTTGGTCTTTGACTTTATCAATGGTTTCCATGATACGGCTAACGCCATCGCTACAGCAGTATCAACCAAGGCGCTTAAACCACGTCATGCAATCATCATGGCTGCGGTCATGAATTTATTAGGAGCACTGACCTTTACCGGTGTTGCGCATACCATTACGAAGGATATCGTAAATCCTTTCACATTGAACAATGGTTCTTATGTAATCCTTGCTGCACTAATTTCGGCCATAATATGGAATTTAATCACCTGGTATTTTGGCATTCCAAGCAGTTCCTCCCATGCGATCATTGGTTCAATAGCGGGAGCTGCCATCGTGGCTAGTGGATTCGATGCGATTAAATGGAGTGGATTCACTAAAATTGTACAAGCATTGATTCTATCTCCCATCCTTGCCTTTACGCTTGGATTCATTGTATACAGTATCTTCAAGGTAGTATTCAAAAATAATAATTTAGGAAAAACCAATAAGCGATTCAGGAGAATACAAATTCTCACGGCTGCCATCCAGTCTTATACACATGGAACGAATGATGCTCAAAAATCCATGGGTATCATCACGATGGCTTTGATCGCTAACGGATATGCCTCTACCTCTGAGGTTCCTTTCTGGGTACAATTATCCTGCGCAATTGCCATGGCGCTTGGTACATCTATCGGAGGTTGGAAGATCATCAAAACCGTTGGCGGTAAAATCATGAAAATCCGTCCGGTTAATGGCGTTGCTGCCGATATGACTGGAGCAGCCATCATTTTCGGTGCAACCTTCCTGCATATGCCGGTCAGCACGACTCATGTCATTTCTTCTTCAATACTTGGGGTCGGTTCTGCACACCGCATCAAAGGGGTAAAATGGGGAACCGCAAAAAACATGTTGGTCACTTGGTTCATTACATTGCCAATTTCTGCTTCCTTATCTGGAATAATTTACTATTTGATTACTTTATTTTTATAGAACCTTTTGCCTTTCCATATCGGAAAGGCTTTTTTTTTTACAAATCCCCCTTATAAATGCAAGGTTTTTCCCTTTTTTTAATTTTCCTTGTTTTTTTATGTAAAGTTTTATTAAGATTTTGTAAATTTTCGTCGAAAAACCTTCACGGATACTACATGAATTCGTTACAATCAATTTGTTAATACTAAGCGTACGACTAAAGTGCGTAAATTTGCATGACTAATTGGGAGGCTTTAACATGGCTTTTAAATCAAAAAAAGACAAATTCGCTGTAATGCTTTTTAACATCGCTCAAAACCTTAAAGAAGGTGCTGACTATTTCGCGGATTATAAACTCAAGAACATCTCCGATCTCAAAGTATTTTCAGATACGATGAAAGACTTTGAGCATAAAGGCGATTCAATGGTTCATAATGTGATCAAAGAGCTGAACAATGCTTTCATCACTCCTATCGAACGGGAGGATATCCTTGAATTAACCATGAGAATGGATGATGTCATAGACGGTTTGGAACACTGTGCGGCATTATTCGAAATGTACTCAATTGTCAATGCAGATGAGTATATGCTTAAGTTTGTGGATGCAATCAAACAGTGTACGTATGAGATTGAAAATGCTGTCGATACACTATCCACTAAAAAATTGCCAATGATTCGTGAACATGCAATAAAAATTAAGGATCTTGAATCCGTTTGTGACGGAATTCAACGTCAATCAATCAAAAACTTGTTTACTGTTGAAAAAGATCCAATCAGGATCATTCAATATAAAGAAATTTACGAAAGCCTTGAAGAGATCGCAGATCACTGTCAAGCGGTGGCCAATACACTTGAAACAATCATAATGAAAAACGCCTAAGGAGTACCCCAATAAATGGATACTTTATTAATTATAACAATATTAATCGTTTTCTTTGCTTTAGCATTTGACTTCATCAATGGTTTTCATGATACAGCCAATGCAATAGCGACTGCTGTTTCAACAAAGGCCTTGAAGCCTAGGCATGCCATCATCATGGCAGCCGTCATGAATTTCGTCGGAGCCATGACATTTACTGGAGTGGCGAAGACCATAACGAAGGATATCGTGGATCCGTTCACGCTTCCGAATGGTTCATATGTAATTATGGCTGCTCTACTTGCCGCTATCATATGGAACCTTCTAACGTGGTATTACGGAATACCAAGCAGTTCCTCCCATGCATTGATTGGTTCGATTGCTGGTGCAGCCATTGCTGCAGCAGGATTCGCTGGAATTAACTGGGGAGGATTCATGAAAATTCTTCAAGCTTTGATCTTCTCCCCGCTAATTGCTTTTGCAATCGGGTTTATCGTATACAGCATCTTTAAAGTTGTCTTTAAAAACAATAACCTGACAAAAACAAACCAAAGATTCCGGACTATACAGATTGCTACTGCAGCACTTCAATCGTATACCCACGGAACGAACGACGCACAAAAAGCGATGGGTATCATCACGATGGCCCTTATTGCAAATGGTTATGCATCAAGTACCGATATCGCCTTCTGGGTCCAGTTCTCCTGTGCGCTCGCAATGGGACTTGGAACTTCCGTCGGCGGATGGAAAATCATTAAGACCGTTGGCGGCAAAATCATGAAAATCCGCCCGGTCAATGGTGTTGCAGCAGATTTAACCGGAGCCTTTATCATTTTCGGCGCGACTGTAATACACATGCCAGTCAGTACAACCCATGTTATTTCGTCTTCAATCCTTGGTGTTGGATCTGCGCATCGTGTCAAGGGCGTAAAATGGGGAACGGCAAAAAGAATGATCATCACTTGGTTCATTACCATTCCCATCTCGGCAACATTAGCTGGTTTGATTTATCTTTTAATTAACTTCCTATTCTAAAATAAAATCCCTTCCGGTTTCCATCGGTAGGGATTTTCTGTTTTACAAAGGATTTATCTATGCTTATTAATAGGAAATCGTTTAAAATTCAAGGAGAAGGAATTTTTTTTAGCGAGGGGCAAAATAAAAATGAAGGAATTCGAAAAAAATAGAGATATTTTTAAAGACCTTTATGGAGATATGATGGAGTTTGCCGATAGAATCAGTTCTGTTTTAGGGTGCCCCATTACAATCGAGGACGGTAACCACCGCTTACTTGCTTATAGCACACACGATGATACTACGGATCAGGCTCGTATCATGACCATAATCGGAAGACGTGTCCCTGAGAAGGTCATCAACAGTTTATGGAAAGATGGCTTCATCCCCGCGTTGTTGAAAGAAGATGCCCCCATTAAAATTGGGGCCATCAATGATGTCGGGCTCGGTAACAGGGTTGCGGTTTCCATCCGAAAAAATAATGAAGTACTTGGTTTCATTTGGGCTTTGGAAGTAAATGAACCTTTCTCCGAAGAAGATATGAAATTTCTGCAATTCGCTGCCAAGGAAGCGAAGAACCAGTTACAGCAATTGCAATTGAAAAAGAAAAGGAAAGAAGCCGGTCATCAAGAGTTCCTTTGGCGCATGTTGACCGGGCATTACCAAGAAGAATCGGAAATAATTGAAAATTATAAGAAATTCTCCATCCATGTTCCAGTTGTTTTTTCCATATTGGTATTTGAATTTCCTAAAGAAATCAATCGCGAAGTGGAGCGCTACATTTCATACATGTTAACGACCACTCAAAAGATAAACAGTTCCTTATTTGCCATTGACCATAACAAACTTATTCTTTTCGCGGGAGCCAACCAGGAAAACAGCCCTTCTTTCACTTCATCCATTTATGAGTTCATTCCTTTTTTCATTCTGGAGATGAAACGGCGTTTCGGTGTTGAGCATATCCTTGGAACGGCTGGCAATATGTATAAAAACTTAATGGACGTTAAATCAAGTTACGAAGAAGCTCAATACACCCTAAAAATGAAGAATATATTCCCTGATGACATGAAACTCATTTTACATTATGAAGAACTTGGCATGTTTCAAATGATTGAATCACTCGCAAGCAACAAACAGCGTCGTGTTCATCCTTCCATTCTTAAGCTAAAAGCATACGACATGAAAAATCAGACGGAATTGCTGCAAACACTAACTGTCTATCTTGAGAAAGACTGCAACCCAAACGAAGCTTCAAGAAACCTTCATATCCATGTGAATACATTGAATTACCGATTAAAAAGGATCTCGGAAGTGGGAAATATCCGGTTAAAAGACCCGATTCAAAAAATGTCCCTCTTTCTTAACATTAAACTTAATCAATATGATGAATTCTTCAAGAAAAATTAATGATATATTCCCTGATATGGAATACTAGAAGTGTGGAAAGGTTGATCTTATGAAATTTGAAACAAAAGAAGAACTTGAAAAAGAATTAGCAATCATAGATAAATGGGAGAAGGATCAGAAAGGACTATGGTTTTGGGAACGTATAGGGCGGATCCCCTTCAAGCTATTGGATAAGTTGACACCGGATTTCATTCAGAAAAAATTGGGTGTCATGCTTGATGAAATCGGCAGCTACATTCAGAATGGCGGAAAATATTTAACGAAAGAAGCTCATATTCTAAATCAGCTGCAAGCCAAGAATCCCGAGTTGAATATTACTGCCCTGGAAGATGTTTCAAGCATACCCCTCCATATCATGGATAGCGTGAGTCAGGATATTAAAAATTCAGGCAGCAAATTGGCAACGGTTCAAGGTGCCACTACCGGGATTGGCGGAATCTTCACCTTGGCCATCGACATCCCCCTTCTTCTCGGCATGTCGATCAAAACCCTTCAGGATATCGCCATCACATATGGCTTCAATCCTATGGACCGCCAAGAACGTATATTCATCGTCAAATGCCTGCAATTCACAACATCGGATATAGTCGGCAAAAAGGCTCTATTAAATGAATTGTCGAAAATGACCCAGACTGATTCCCAATCAAAAAGGGAAATAGCATCAGAACTGCAAGGATGGCGAGAAGTCGTTTATACATACCGTGATCAGTTTGGCTGGAAAAAGCTTTTGCAAATGGTTCCTGTTGCCGGAATAATATTTGGCGCCCTTACAAATCGTTCCATGATTGCCGATATAGCCGATACGGGAATCATGCTTTATAAGAAAAGAAGGATTCTAGAACGCATTCAAGAACCAATTGCAAAGAATTGAATTCAGCTTTAATTGGGTTTTGATCCTGCAAATCCATGTTTTTTGAAACTGCGTTTGTGGAATTCCACAAATACACCTTTTTCATTTTTCTGATTTCCACATACTAACTGTTTCTTTTTCCAACTATACTTGTGATACAAATAGTAAAACATATTATTGGAGGGATTAAGATGAGAATAGGAATTCCAAAAGAGATTAAAAACAATGAAAATCGTGTAGCTATCACTCCAGCTGGGGTCGTAGCATTAGTCAATGCAGGACATGAAGTATTAATCGAAATGAACGCAGGTCTAGGAAGCAGTTTTACAAATGAAGCATATCAAGAAGCTGGTGCTGTTATAGTCGAGGACGCTGCTAGCGTTTGGGCAAGCACAGAAATGATCATGAAAGTAAAAGAACCTATCTCATCTGAATATAAATATTTCCGAAAAGATTTAATCCTTTTCACTTATTTACATCTTGCGGCAGAACCGGCACTAGCTCAGGCACTAAAAGAAAGCGGTGTCTTGGCCATTGCTTATGAAACGGTTGCAGTAAACCGCACACTTCCTTTATTGACACCAATGAGTGAAGTTGCAGGACGCATGGCTGCACAAATCGGTGCTCAGTTCCTTGAAAAAAATAACGGTGGTAAAGGAATACTCTTAAGCGGAGTTCCTGGAGTTAAACGCGGTAAAGTCGCTGTTATCGGCGGAGGCATGGTTGGAACGAATGCTGCTAAAATCGCTATTGGATTAGGCGCAGATGTTACCATTCTTGACTTAAGCCCAGACCGCCTTCGTCAACTTGATGATATTTTCGGAAATGAACTGACTACACTCATTTCCAACCCTTATAATATTGCAGAAGCAGTCAAAGATGCCGATTTGGTTATCGGTGCTGTATTGATTCCAGGTGCTAAAGCTCCTAAGCTCGTTACTGAAGAAATGGTTAAATCGATGTCTCCAGGTTCAGTCATTGTCGATGTTGCAATCGACCAAGGCGGTATCTTTGAAACGGTCGACCACATAACAACACATGATAACCCTACTTATGTTAAACATGGAGTAGTGCATTATGCAGTGGCGAATATGCCAGGAGCAGTGCCTCAAACTTCTACAGTTGCTTTAACTAATGTAACAGTACCATTTGCACTTCAAATTGCAAACAAAGGCGCCATCAAAGCAATCCTTGAAAATGATGCCCTTGCAAAAGGCGTCAATGTTGCGAACGGTGAAATCACGTTCGAAGCAGTTGCCACAGACCTTGGCTACAACTACGTAAGTGTTGAAAACGCCTTAAACCCAAATAACATTAACGCTTAATAAAAAATAAGACTCCAGAATCTTGTCTGGAGTCTTATTTTTTTTGGACGAGAACCTCGATGAAGCTGTATGTCTTCATACGTTATGTGGATCAGGCCGGATTATCTCACACAACGGTCGAATTAACCGGGGTTAGGTCGGATTAACTTGCACAACGGTCGAATTATGTAGAGTTAGGTTGAATTATCTGCTCGGACGGGCGATTTTTCCGAATATAAAACATCTGCCACTACATAATCAAGTCTGCCCTTTCCCCGGTTGATGTTATTAATCTAACAAAATAGAATATTCCTCTTAATCTATAAAGATCTTCCCAGGATTCATTATTCCTTTCGGATCCAATGCCTGTTTGATCGTTTTCATCACTTCGTAAGCTCCTCCATGCTCCCTTCGCTGATACTTCGATTTTCCAAGGCCAACCCCATGTTCACCCGTACATGTACCGCCTCTGGTTAATGCATATTCGACGATTTCTTCATTTAACCTCTTCGCTTCTTTAACTTCTTCAGGATTTTTCAGATCGATCATGAACAATACGTGATAATTCCCGTCACCTACATGTCCTACAACCGCCCCCTCCACTTTGGATTGTTCGACTTTCTTCCTTGTATCCAGTATGGCATTCGATAATTCATGAAGGGGCACACTAACGTCGGTCACCATAAGCTTCTTCCCCGGGGCGCTGTGAATGAATGCGTACGCGAGATTATGGCGCGCTTCCCATAAGGCATTCCGTGCTTTTGAATCAGTTTCAAACTGGATATCCCCACAGCCAAAATCACTTACGATTTCCTTGGCAAATTTGACGTCCTGTTCCAGTCCGGCAAAATTCCCATGAAACTCGAGGAATAAAGTTGGTTTGACTTCATAGGATTTGTCCATGAATTGATTAACTTTTTTTATGGACTCGGCATCAACCAATTCAATTCGTGCAATCGGAATACCAGCAAGCATGATCCCATTAACCGCAGATACTGCCTGTTCGACGGTTGGAAATGAGGCTCTCCCGGCCATTGTGACTTCAGGAATGCCATACACCTTTAATGTCAGTTCAGTAAATACACCCAGCGTACCTTCAGAGCCGACAAACAAGCCATTCAAATGGATGCCTGAAGATGATTTTGTCGCTAAGCTTCCGGAATGAATCACTTCACCGTTTGCTAAAACTATTTCCAAATCCCTGACTTGATCGCGCATTATCCCATATTTGACCGAGGTCGTCCCACTTGCATTCGTAGCTGCCATCCCTCCCAATGTAGCATCGGCACCAGGGTCGACGGAAAAGAACAAACCGTATTTTTTTAATTCTTTATTGAGCTGCGTCCTAGTCACACCTGGTTGGACCTTCACAAGGAAATCATTTTCCCTGATTTCCAATATTCGATTCATCAAGGACAAATCCAAGGAAATGCCCCCTTTGACTGGAACGACATGCCCCTCCAAACTTGAACCTAATCCAAAAGGAATGACCGGTATTTCATGCTCATTCGCATAACGCATGACTGCGCTTACTTCCGCAGTATCTCTTGGATATATGACCATATCCGGTAGGTGCGGAGTGTGATATGATTCATCATGGCTGTGCTGCTCCAATAATGTTTCATTCACCGTTACCTGTTCTTCCGTCAGAATCTTCCTTAATTCTTCTATATAACCATTCATTATGCAGCCTCCTCTTTTTTCACCAAACATTCTGAAAATGGCAAACGGACGAGATTGCCCGCTAATAGGCAATCCATCTTTCTTCATTTACTGAAACCTTTCGTTTTATCCGTGCAGGCCTTCATTGCTTGCAAAATGCTGGATCTTAGCTGATTTTCTTCTAAAGACGCTACCGCAGCTATCGTTGAACCGCCCGGCGTGCAGACATCATCCTTTAAAGCAGCAGGATGTCTTTCCGTTTCCAGTACCATTTTAGCAGCTCCCATTACAGCTTGTGCTGCCATTCGGTATGCTTGTTTTCGTGGAATGCCGTCACGGACCCCTCCATCAGCCAGCGCCTCGATGAACATATATACATAAGCAGGCGACGAACCGCTGATGGCCGGTACTGCGTCCATCAAATCTTCATGCAGGATTTCCGTTTTACCGAAACTATTCAGCAGTGCAGTCACATCCTCTATATCAGCATCGGTAATTTGATCATTAATGCTCATGGCAGTCATGCCTTCACCGACAAGCGAAGGAGTGTTTGGCATCGTCCGGACAACCTTCACTCTTTTTCCGAAGCTGTTCTCAACTAGTGTTACAGTGATCCCTGCCGCCATAGTAATGATCACAGCGTCTTCTTTAACATGATTCTTCACTTCTTCAATCACTTGCTTATGCATGGCAGGTTGGATTCCTAGAAAGAGAAAATCGGCAAAACCGGCAACCTCTTTATTATCCAAGGTACCTTTAACCTTATATTTCGTGGTGATTTTAGTTTTGGTCTCCACACTTGCAGTACTGACCATGATCCCTTCAGGTGAAATGACCTCTGCAAGCAGCATGCCCTCAAGCATTGCCTCACCCATTTTGCCGCATCCAATAAACCCGATTTTTTTATTCATATCTTACACTTCCAATCATAAGTTCATCTATATTCCTTCTTATTATATCGGATATGATAAATGGAAACACGTTGGAGATATTAATAAGGAAGGATTTGGTGGTTTCTGGTCGAATTACTTAAGTGATATGGATGTATCTTTAAATCCACCTTTACGCATTATAGTCATGCTATTGAATTTTTTTGCAAAAAAAAAAATGTTGACTAAATGGTCATTAGAGATTTATAATTTTGACCTATTAGTCACAAAACGAATAAGGAATACAGTTATAGGAATGGAGAAATGCTATGCAATTGGAAAAAAAAGCGGTCAATACCAAGCTTGTCTTAGCAGGATTGATCATTGGAATGTTTTTCAGTTCATTGGAACAGACGATCGTCGGTACGGCCATGCCGACAATTATCGGGGAATTGAATGGTTTTACCATCTTTGCATGGGTAACGACTGCCTATTTAATAGCCTCAACGACTGTTGTACCCATTGTTGGAAAGCTATCTGATTTATATGGCAGACGTTCCCTTTATCTGCTTGGCACGATCATATTTACGATCGGTTCGTTTTTATGTGCCACAGCCACTTCGATGGAGCAATTGATCATCTACAGGGGTCTGCAGGGAATCGGCGGCGGGATGATCATGCCTTTATCCCAAACGATAATCGGAGATATATTCTCTGCGGAACAAAGAGCCAAATGGCAGGGTGTATTCGGAGCCCTTTTTGGTTTAAGTTCTGTCCTCGGCCCTTTCCTGGGAGGCCTGATCGTTGACCATATCAGCTGGCATTGGATCTTTTTGATCAATGTACCGACGGGCTTACTATCTGCCATTTTGATTTATGTAGGATTGAAACATGAAGCGATAAGGAAAACAGAGAAAGTGAATATCGATTATCTAGGGATTTTCACCTTGATTCCTGGTATTGTCCTGTTACTGCTTGGCTTGACCTTCGGTGGTGATAAATTCGAATGGTTATCATTAGAATCTCTCTTGATTTTCGGCAGCACCATTGTCTTCATTGCCCTATTCATCTTTTTTGAAAGAAGAGCGGTCGAACCGATCCTTGATTTATCCCTTTTTAAAAATAGAGTTTTTTCCACCACGAATATTTTGGGATTCTTGCTTGGCCTTGGCATGTTCGGGGCAATCATGTTCGTCCCGCTGTTCATGCAAGGCGTATTGGGAGTTTCACCAACAAAAGCGGGGTCGACCATGACTCCGATGATGATCGGTATGATTCTTTCCAGCATCATTGGCGGGCGGTTACTGTTGAAATTCCGTTTTCGTACCGTGCTTACCTTTGGAATGGTCTTTGCGACGCTTGGCTTTTTCCTAATGAGCATGATGGACGGCAGTACGACTATATTCACTGCGTACTCATTCATGGCCATCCTTGGAATAGGTATGGGTCTTGTCATGCCGACATTGATGATTGCCGTTCAAAACGAATTTCCAAAATCGCAGCTAGGGTCGGTTACAGCGGCTTCGACATTCTTCCGATCAATAGGAGGAACGATGGGCATCACGATTTTGAATGCTGTCATGAATCACAATCTCCAGCAAAATATGGATGATGCGGTCGTAAGTCAAAAGGACCCTATATTGCATGAGGCACTGAAAGCATTAGCCGATAAAACGGATGCGTTATTCAACATCATGCTTTATCCTGAAAACCTTAAAATGCCCGCAGAAGTCAGCACTGTCCTTGTAAAAACGATTGAAAATGCTTGGATCGATGCATTCTCTAGTGTTTTCATCACCGGTATCTTTTTTGTTTCCGCGGGGATATTAGTGGCACTTTCCGTGGGTTCGGGCCGAATCAAAAAAGATCAAGAAACGGAAAAGGAATTAGGCTAAAAAAATGCTCGGGACCGGCTGATATAATCAGCCGGCCTTTTTTTCCCTTCATGTTTCTTTTTCATTGATAAGGGAATTTTACCTGTATGAGACTAAATGGAGTGATATCATGAACAAGATAAACGATTCAATTTTACCTGCGGATTTTTATCAGCAGCCCACCCTTGAACTGGCAAAATCCCTTCTTGGCTGCCTGATTGTAAAAGAAACAGCGGATGGAACCGCTTCTGGATTCATTGTTGAAACAGAGGCCTATATTGGACCTGGTGACAGGGCCGCACATAGTTTTGAAAATAGAAGGACAAAACGAACGGAAGTGATGTTCGGAAATTCCGGTTTGATCTATACATACGTCATGCACACACATACACTGGTCAATGTCGTAAGCGGAGGGCCTGAAAATCCGGAAGCCATTTTAATCCGGGCGGTTGAACCCTATTCAGGGCTTGAGTTAATGCATGAAAGACGAGGAATTGCCGATATTCGTAAATGGACCGATGGACCAGGGAAGCTAACAAAGGCACTGGGCATCACCATGGATGATTATGGTCGATCTTTTACGAATCCCCCGCTGTATCTAGCTGCCGGAAAAAAGCCTGAACACATATCCAGCGGCCCCCGCGTCGGAATCGACAACTCCGGGGTAGCAAAAGATTACCCTTGGCGCTACTGGGTTACCGACAACCCGTTTGTATCACGTAAAAACCTAATTAATAAAGCTGTACCGAAAAATTAACCATGATTTTATCCCCTCTAAGTGAACAGTGTAAATTCTGTGGATGTTACACAACTTGAGGGGGATTTTACAATGTCCATAAGCATCCCGAAATCTCAAAAAGTCGTGAATGAAGCATTAGACACTAGCCCAAAAGGAACGAAGGTTACGTTGCAATTCAATTTCCTTAATCCCCCTCCCTATTAAACTTCTAGCCTATTACCCCAGTAATATTAAATTGACTTCCTTCCATTACAAACCTACTATAGTTAAGTCAACAATATGGAAGGTGGTTTATGATGAACGTTCAGGCACTTTTACAAATGAATACGATTTTTATTAGTATCCCAATTGAATCCCTTCCCTTCATTTTACTGTGAGTCCTTATATCTGGAATCATCCAAATATTTATTTTTAATCCTTATATTACCATAAATTCCAGAAAACCATTCCCCTGTTCAAAGTATCATCACATAGTAAAATCGCTGAACCTGACCCTATGTTTATAGGCAATATTAAAAAATAAATCATGGAAAGGTAAGAATATTATATTATTCTTACCTTTCTTTTTAATTACCTCAAAACTTCCATTTATGAAATCTCTTTTAGCCTAGTTATCTCTTTATGCGATATTAAGGATACTGCCCTTCCACTTGAATCCACACAATGTGACAGATCTGCAAAATAACCTGAGAAATGACGAAAAAGTTGAATTTTATTTAAATGGGTCATGTTTTTTATATGCCTTACCTTTATAATATAAATGCTACATATTTTTTTACCACATCAGGAGGAACTTTCCTAAATGAACAATTCGAAAAACTCTTTCATTCTTGCTGGAACCATTATAGGTACCCTTATCGCCGGCACTTCTGCTTATGCTGGTTCTTATCAAGTTAAATCAGGGGACACCCTTGATAAAATCTCTAAAGCTAATAATACAACTGTCCAACAATTAAAATCTCAAAACCATTTGACTAGTAACCTTATTTTTCCCGGCCAAATCTTGAAATTTAATACTCTTAACACTAAAAATATAGATAAAACCGAAAAATATGTGGTTAAACTGGGGGATACTTTATCTAAAATTGCTAAAAGATACAACATTTCACTTAGTGCCCTGCTTAAATTAAACACTAACATTTCTAATTCGGATCGCATTTATATTGGCCAATCCATCCGTGTTTCCGGACAAGCTCCTGCATCCAGCTCTACGGCTAAAAACAGTACTTCAAATGCTACATATACAGTCAAATCCGGGGACACCCTGGACAAAATTGCCAGAGTCAACAATATGACTGTCCAACAATTAAAGACTAAAAACCATTTGACTGGTAGCCGTATTTTTCCCGGTCAGGTCTTGAAGGTTAATACCCTTACCAGCACTTCGGATAATAATAATAATAATAAAAATACAACAGACGTTTATGTGGTTAAATTAGGGGATTCCTTATCAACCATCGCTAAAAGATATAACCTTTCCCTTAGTGCCTTACTTAAAATAAACCCTAATATATCTAATTCAGATCGTATTCGTATAGGCCAAACCATCCGTGTTTCAGGGAAAGCCTCGGCATCTTCGATTAATAAACCGTCCAAATCGACCAAAGCGGATCAAGTTCTGGCAGCTGGCGCTAAATACATGGGAGCCAAGTATGTTTACGGTGCGAGCACTTCGCGCACTGACGTATTTGATTGCTCTTCGTTCACATTAAGGGCATTCAAAAGTGCAGGTGTTTCCTTGCCTCGAAATTCAGTGGCACAATCACACGTTGGTACAGCTGTATCTTCAAAAGCCCTTCAAAAAGGGGATTTAGTATTTTTTGATACCAATAATGATGGAGTAATCAACCATGTAGGAATTTATGCCGGTAACGGTCAAATGCTCAATGCTTCTACATCTAAAGGTGTATCCTACGCTAACATTAACAATTCTTACTGGGGACCTAGCTTTGTGAAGGCAGTCCGAGTACTTAACTAAATGTGATGGCAGTAAACGATAAAGAGCAAAAAGCGTGTTGATAAAAAGATCAAACACGCTTTTTTGTGTATCATGATGTCAAATAGCCGCCAACTGGTGTGATATGGCTTTTAACCCTTCTTTTTGAATCCATCCTAACTCTCGCATTAACCTATGCATATCTAATCGCTTAATTAAGGTGTTTACTGATACGGACTCCTTCCACGCTGGATAATCCAAATGTGGTTTGTTATTTATAACTGGAAATGAAATGTATTTATATTTAATTCGTTAAAGTATTAAGTCTTTTTTTATAATTGATTTTACGATTAAAAATACTTAACACACTTAAAAGTATTGCAAGACATACAAAATAAACTAAACCTTCACTAGTAAACCCAAATTTATAAAAGATAATCGTAGCAATGATAAACACACCAGTTAAAAGTATTTTATAAGCCAATACTTACTCATTATCATCACCTCTTTTTTCATTTTAATAATCTGAATAGGTAGTTTTAGTTAAACCATTAACATTCTTCACTTAATAATATACAAATTTAAGCTAACCTTTTTTATCCGCTCTTTCCTCATACCTGGCGCATTAACCTTTGCATCTCCATAATCGCATAATTAAGTTGTTTATTGATACGGACTCCTTCCAAGCTGGATAATTCCTTTCGTTGGGCTATTTCATCCTTCTTTTTTCTATGATAGACCACCGTTTGTTGTAATAACCAGGCTCTTCTTAATAACATTCTCTTCACCTGCCTGTTTTGTTAAATGTCTTTCCTGCATTTCCATTTGCTTTTTATGGACTTTTTCTTCTATTCGATCTATGAACAGCTGATTATTGTTGATATTTTCTTTATTCGACTCTATTAACCGCGCTAATGATACATTTTTACGCATTTTTTCGCCCCAATATTTACAGAAATCGCCAACCGTAAAAAAATAGTTTTCTCTACTTAGGAAAATCATTTTCCCTACTACTTAGTGACATTTTCATAATACTATTAGTTTAAAAATTCTTGGTTTCAATTTTGAAATGACAGGTACCAATACTGGTATTGTCATTCTGGAACTTGCCATTCTTGTCCTTGATCGGGCCGTGCAGTATTTACATTGCCAATAAAAAAAGGCCTTCATCGCAGAAGACCTTTCAGACTGTATACTAATAAGAAGAGCAAGTTCGCCTACAGTTTTTACTAAAAACGTTCCAGCTTGATTTCAGAAATCCGCTCCCTTTCCGCCTGCTGTCTGCCACATCAAAGCAAGCGCCTGTGGGGTCTCGGCTAGCCAGTTATTCGGCAGGAGTGTCGCATAATTCTTCAATCTAGTAAGGATTACAGTAAAAACCATCAAGGCCGGAGCATAGTATTCGAACAGCTGCACTGTCTTGGGCCGTTGACGCAGTTTATCGACCTAAGCCTCACTGTATTCGGTCGTTCACGCACTGTATTCAACCTATCCCGGACAGTATTCGACCGTTGATGCACTTTATTCGACCTACCCCGTACATTATTCGACCGTTGATGCACTTTATTCGACCGTTCACGAATTTTTTTCGACTTTCACCTCATTATTCGGACTCCGAACCCCATTTTGTCGCCACACTCGATGAAGAGCAAGTTCACCTACAGTTTTTACTAAAAAAACGTTCCAGCTTGATTTCAGAAATCCGCTCCCTTTCCGCCGGCTGTCTGCCACATCAAAGCAAGCGCCTGTGGGGTCTCGGCTAGCCAGTTATTCGGCAGAAGTGTCGCATAATTCTTCAATCAGGGGTGAGTGCATTTCGAACATGGAATTACTTTAGTTTCTCTTGCTTTTCAAGATACTGCCTCATTTTTTTCAAATAATCCGGTGCATCCATTTGATCTTTCACGACCAATTCTATAAGGCAAAGTTTATCGGCGTTCATGTCCTGAGCATTTGTAATGGCATCATCCAGTTCACCATTCGTCTCGACTCTTGCTGTGAATGCCTCTTGACCAAACGCTTCAGCCAGTTTTGTATAATTCCACTCAGGTATCTCGTTGTATTTCTGTTTTTCTATATCGACTTTTACATTTAAGAATTTTTCTATCGTATAGCCGTTATTATTGAGGATAAAAACGATGGGCTTACAGCCGTTCTCCAGCATCGAGCTTATTTCCTGTGCTGTCAGCTGTATCGAGCCGTCCCCGGTAAACAAAAGAACACGCCGGTTTCTATCCGCTATACAAGCTCCGAAAGCTGCGGGGGTCGCATAACCGATGCTTTGCCAGCCTCCCTGTGCAATATAGGTCGCCCCTTTCGGCAATCTGACCTGTGACATGCCATAAGAGAATGTTCCTGTTTCCGTGACCACAATGTCATTTTCCTTCAACATTTGCTGAATTCGAGGATAATAGGAAGCCGCTTCCAGAGGTGCTGACGGGTCTTCCACCATTGTGTCATACGGAAACGAGATGTTTCCGATAGATTCGTTCTGCCGGTAGCCAATGTCCTGGAGCTCACTTAGAATTTCCTCCGCCCTGACATTCATATAACTGGCTGCTCCCACTTTTAATGTGTCAGGTTGAATTTCCACCATTTTCAACGGGTCAAGCTTTGCTGTACCTTTGGAAGTATTGACGTCTGACCAAACAGCACCAACAGCTACGATGAAATCCGCTTCTTCAACAGTCTGAGTTACATCCTTACTTCCGAAAGCTCCGCCGTATACACCAATATACTGGGGATGGCTTTCATCAAACCCGCTTTTTCCCTGCATTAACGAAGCAACCGGAACATTTAAACTCTCAGCGAGCTGCAGTACGGGTTTCTGCAAGTTATAACGAAGTGTTTTTACGTCGACAAGCAGAACCGCTTTATTTACATATTCTAACATGCCTTTTATATGCTTAACTGCTGACTGCAAAGCATCGACATTTGTTTTGGCCACATTTTCAGAAACCTCACTGTGGGAAATCAACAGTTTTTCAACGAGATCGATAGCCACTACCAAATAAACGGGCTTTTTCTTTTCTTTCGCGATTCTGATTGCAGCCGGTATCTCCCTAGCTGCGTTTTCTGGTGTAAGGATCGCCGTATAACTGGTGATATGCTCATAAACCTTACGGAAAACATCAAAATCTCCATCCATTAACGTATGATGGGCAAGCTCCTTCTTCTGTTGCATCATGGACTTTGGCGAGCCGACTATATGGATGAGCGGCACATTTTCACTGTACGCTCCAGCGATTGCATTACATGCGCTCATTTCACCGACACCAAAGGTGGTGATCAATGCCGACATGCCCTTCACCCGGGCATAGGCGTCCGCTGCGTATCCAGCATTGAGTTCATTTCGTCCATTAATAAACTCAATCCCATCATAATCTTCCAAAGTATCTAGCAATGAAAAATTATAGTCTCCGGGCACACCAAAAATCTCTGTAATGCCTTCTGCTTTTAAGCAGTCGTATAAATATTGTCCCAAGGTTCTGTTCAAAGCCAATTCAATCACTCCTTCAATCGATTACTCTTTACTTTATTTATACCCAAACATAAGTAGGTTAACCGTAAGTAAGGTAGTCCGCTACTCTATTACTCTAGTTTTAGCTTTGATGGATGAAGTGAGTGAGATTATAGCAGGCATGCTTTCATAAATAATTCAATTCCAAATCAAAATATCTGAAAATTCTTGATTCACCTCTGTTTTTGATTTATATTTGAATCACCGGAAAAGTGGATAAGGGGGAAAATGATGAGTGATAACAATGTCAAAAGAGTTTTGGAATGCATCATCAACACATCCAATAACAATATTACCGTGACCGATGAAAAAGGATTCATTTTATTCACGAATCCAAACCATTGGTGGATATATGGAATCGAACCAGAACATTATCTTGGGAAATCCGTTTACCAGCTCGAAACGGAAGGAATCCTTTCACCGTCGATTTCCGCCATGGTATTGAAAGAGAAAACACCTATCCAGATCATGCAGCAAACGAAGACGGGAAAAATCGTCATGTCGACTGCTTATCCCATCTTTGATGATAATGGTGAATTGATTCGTGTCGTCAGCTATGCCCAAGATCAAACTGAAATCAGGAACCTCCAGGATCAGTACGGTCAATTGGAGAAAAAGATTCAGGAATACCAATCGGAGGTCGAGGAGCTTAGGGAACAGGAGGAGCTGATCTATCGCAGCAAGGAAATGCGGCAAATCGCGAAAACGATACACCGTGTTTCCAAAACGGATGCCACAGTCATGCTTCTTGGGGAATCCGGTGTGGGAAAGAGCGTCTTCGCCCGCAGGCTGCATAATCAGAGTTACCGCAGCAAAGAGCCATTCATCGAAGTCAACTGCAGTACCATCCCAGAAAGTCTCTTTGAATCCGAAATGTTTGGTTACGAAGCGGGATCCTTTACCGGTGCGCAGAAGCAGGGGAAGCAAGGGCTGGTGGAACAAGCTGATAACGGAACCTTATTTCTGGATGAAATCGGGGAGCTTCCCCTGGATATGCAAGTGAAATTATTAAATGTCCTGCAAGAGAAGACCTTTAAAAGAGTGGGCGGAAAAAAAGAGCATAAGATAGATTTTCGGCTTGTGACGGCAACCAATCAAAACCTTGAGGAAATGGTGGAAAAGGGAACATTCAGGCTAGATTTGTATTACCGCTTAAATGTGATTCCGATCCAAATACCGCCATTACGCGAAAGAAAAGAAGACATTGCCATCTTAATCAATCATAATCTCGAAATTATCAACAAGAAATACAAGACAGATAAGAAGTTGCACCCTTCCACTTACGAAATACTGATTCAGCATAAATGGTCAGGAAACGTGCGTGAATTGGAAAACCTGATTGAACGGCTCATTTTGACCTCGGAAGACTCCATCATTTTCCCAGGCTTTC
This sequence comes from Bacillus sp. CFBP9009, assembly GCF_036541465.1. Classification (NCBI taxonomy): domain Bacteria; kingdom Bacillati; phylum Bacillota; class Bacilli; order Caryophanales; family Bacillaceae; genus Bacillus; species Bacillus sp. CFBP9009. The sequence continues at coordinate 85,894 of NZ_JAZHFU010000011.1, forward strand.
TCCCCTCCCATTTCCATGGACAAGAATCTTTGGAGAAAATAGATGATACCCTAATGATCGACAATATGATGGTTGATGATAGTGATCTCAATACCGCCCTCGAACAAGTCGAAAAATGGATGATGATGAAAGCGAGTAAACAATGCAAGTCCACATATGAAATGGCTAAATTCTTAGGTATCAGCCAGCCTTCTGTCGTCAGGAAAATGAAGAAATATAAAGATCATCTGCCCATTAAGTAACAGTGGGATGAAAGAATGTTTCACTATAGTATCCTCCTTTTTTTAACCTGTATAAATAGGAGACCAGCGTATCGAAGGTCTCCTTTTTCTTACTTATTTGACACGCCTGCAGATTCAAATGTTGCCATTTCTTTAATGACCAATGTTGCTGCCTTAAGGATGGGGTATGACAGGGCTGCCCCTGTTCCTTCCCCGATTCTCATTCCCAGGTCGAGGATCGGCTCCTTGCCAAGCAGTTCTATGGCCGTTCTATGACCAGGTTCTGCAGATCGATGTCCAACAAACATATAATCGGCTGCACGTCCGGAAATCAGGTTTGCCAATACGGCAGCCGTGGTTGTAATGAAACCATCAACAAGAATGGGTATACGGTTATTCGCTGCAGCAAGCATGGCCCCTGCCATACCTGCAATTTCGAATCCACCGATATTCATCAAAATATTGATTGGATCATCCGGATTAGGATTTCTTAATGAAATCGCTTCTTCAATGATTCTTCGCTTATGTAAAATGCCTTCTGACTTCAATCCTGTTCCCTGCCCCACTAGTGATTCAACGCTTTTCCCGCTTACGATGGAGATGATGGCGGTACTGGATGTCGTATTTCCGATTCCCATTTCACCAAGAATCAGGCAGTTCACACCACGGGCAATCATTTTCTGTGCACGGTCATATCCAATTTCAAGCGCTTGAATTACTTCTTCCTTTGTCATCGCCTCTTCCTTATAAAAGTTTCTAGTTCCATTGCGGACTTTTCTCGAAGTTAACCCCGGTGCCTCGATATCTGCATCGATCCCTATATCAACAATGTCCAAGTAAGCGTCTATCGCCCGGCTTAATACATTGATGGCGGCACCGTCATTCAGGAAGTTGAGAGCCATTTGTTCCGTCACTTCTTTTGGATAAGCCGAAACCCCTTCTTCCGTAATTCCATGGTCGGCCGCAAACACGATAACCCCCGGTTTCGAAATGTCCGGAAATGCCTCCCCTGTCATCTTGGCCAGTTCGATTATCCATTCTTCAAGCCGGCCTAAGCTTCCATGAGGAACCGTCAGCGAATCGACATGTCCTTTAACCTGCCGTCCCATTTCTTCATCCAGCATCGGGATGGAGATGGCAGCTAACCCATTCGTCATATTAATACCCCCAAAAATCCAAAATGAAAAACCTTAACCACAGGAAAAGGTTCTTATCCATCATCTGCTATAAATACAACTTAGTCCACATAATTATCCTCTAAGCTTTCACTTGTACTCACTGTGATCCATTCACTTCGGCACTCCTATTTCATTTAGTGGGTAGATACGAAATTTCACTTTGCCCACAAGTGATTCTTCAGAAATAAAACCAAATCTTCTTCCATCCCAACTGTTCCTCCGATTATCCCCCATGACAAATAAATGACCCGCAGGTACCTTGGATTTCCCAAGTAAATCACTCAGGCTGAAATTCTCCGTCAGATTTTCTTCAGGCGGAATTTCCCCTTTTTTTGTTTTCAAATATGGTTCCGTATACTTTTTCCCATTGATATATAAGACATCATCTTTCATTTCAACACTGTCACCTGGTAAACCGATCACCCTTTTTATATAATTCTCTTCCGCGTCCGGAGCATAAAATACGACCATATCGAAGCGCTCCGGCTTTCCGATTTTAGCTACCACGATCCGATCATCATTCTCATAAGTCGGCTCCATTGATTCACCTTTTACTGTGACTGGCGTAAATAAAAACTGTTGGCAAATGAACACGATCATTAAAGCGAATAAGATGGCTTTCAACCACGAAAACACTTCACTTTTCATATTCTTCATAAGGACTCCCTCCCATCCATTGTGAACGGCTAAACCAATTATTGGCTTGCAGCGCAATTCTTTAGCTCTGTTTATCCCCTTAAATATCCTTTTGCGGTCGGGGACTTTTGAGGAGACATTCCAAAGAAATATCTGGAAAAATTGTAACATATCCATTTATCGCTTGCGAGATTAAATCATTTTCAATGCCAATCTCAAACAATGAAAAAAAGGATAGCGAATTTCAGCTATCCTTTTACTACGTTTTTTCCTCAGTATTTATTCCAAGTCAATATAGTATCGAGTGGCAAACGGACTTTTTCAAACCCTGCTTTAGTTCCTTTTCCAATGGAAATTAACATGACAGGCTTGAAGTTTTCCGGTACATTGAATGCATCGACAAATTTGGCTTCATCAAACCCTCCCATTGGGACTGTATCGTATCCTTTTGCTTTTGCAGCCAACATGATTTGCATGGAAACCAAGCCACCGTCAATCATGGCTACACTTAAAGCCTTTTCAGCAGAAAAGTTACCGTAATTATGCAGAATAGAGGCTACATATGGCTCTTTGATTTCATTCTTCATGATCCCTTTATTGACTAATTCACCATAAATCCGCTCTGCATTTTTGTAACCTTCTATATCAGCTAAAACGGCAATGACAGCAGATGCATCGACGATTTGTTGTTGGTTATTTGCGATGGGAAGCAATTCTTGCTGGGTTTGCTTATCTTGAATCACAAGGAATCTCCATGGCTGCAAGTTGGAAGAAGATGGTGCTTGAATCGCAATATCCAGAATTTCACGAATTTCTTCTTCAGTCATCACGTATTCAGCATCGTACTGGCGAACAGATCTCCGTTCTTTTGCTACCGTAATGAAATCCGTATCATTAAGGACTTTGGGCTTTTCAACCGGTATATTCAATTCTTTCGATTTATTTAGGTACTCTTCTTTACTCATTATATTTTTTGTCATTTATAATGACCTCCATTTAACTGTATTTAATACAGGAACAGTATATAATGCATACTGTTCTTTTGTCAAATACAGTTTAAGAAAAACGAAACCATGTCAGTTTCGTTTTTCACATTAAGATTTTGATAGTAAGTCAGCAATCGTCTTTTGTTCCAAGCCTTGTATAATCCAGCTCTCCATCTCGTTTTTTAAACCGCATAACGCTTCTCTAGAAGATGGATGAAAGCATTTTTTATCATTCACATCAAGAAAGCCTTTTGAGAAAGGTTCTGATTTAATTGCAGAGTATATATCTGCAAGAATGATTTGTTCGGGATTTTTGGCAAGTGAATATCCCCCATCCCTGCCCTCCTTCGCTTGAATCAGCCCTGCCTTCACTAAATTACTTAATATTTTTCTAAGAAAACCTGACTCCGAATCAAGCTTAACGGCCAATTTATTACTATTACATAATCCATCATGATCAGCAAGAACAAGCAGGGCTTGTACGGCAAGACTAAACCACATAATACTGGAAACCTTTTCTGACATTTCTTTCACCTCTCTCCTCTACTTTAAACTATTTTTCAATGAATATACAACGATGCATCGAACAATCCTGCCTAAAACCTCTTTTTAATGAACCCTCACTCGTGGAAAGCTTGAAGCCCTTTTGGAACGATGCGAGTTCCAGGGCAGTGATAGTAATCCATTTTTAAAAATCCAGAAAAAAATATATAGACAAATTTCTTGTCTTACAAATTATTTTTTTAGGAATATGGTAAACTTACTTAATAGAATTTACTTTGCTCAGGAAGTGGATGAATCATGCTGAAAACAATAAATGTACAAATGGATAAAATTATGCCCCTTATCACGCCGATAAGCGTGGTTATTGGGGTATTATTGGCCGAACATCTAAAGGATTACACCTTTCTTGTCCCATGGATATTTGCCTTCATTACCTTTTCCGGAAGTTTAGGCTCTAACTTTAAATCTCTTAAACAGGCAGTCACCCACCCTTTACCTGTTTTCATCGTATTGATCATCCTTCATATGCTTATGCCTGTTTGGGCTTTTGGACTCGGCCATTTAGTGTTCCATGGTGATGCTTTCACGATTACCGGCCTAGTCCTGGCTGTAGTGATTCCAACCGGTGTCACCAGTATGATCTGGGTATCCATTTATAATGGGAATGCCGTACTTGCCCTAACCATCATCTTGATCGACACCCTACTCTCGCCATTCATCGTTCCTTACAGTGTTTCCCTTTTTGGAGGCGGTTCGATCGAAATGGATTTGGGTTCGATAGTGAAAGGATTAATCGGTATGGTCGTTCTTCCCTCCATGCTTGCCATGTTCTTGAATCAAGCTACAAAAGGGAAGATACAATATACACTATCCCCCCGCTTAGCTCCATTTTCCAAGATAAGCGTTGGAATCGTAGTCATATTGAACAGTTCAAAAATCGCGCCTTACTTAACCCATTTCGATAAGAAATTAATGATCATGGCCTTCTTGGTTTTGTTCATAGCTGCTTCTGGGTATGCCATTTCTTGGATGGTCGGTGCATATTTAAGATGGGATAAGGCGGATATCATCACCTTGACATTTACAGGCGGCATGCGAAACATCAGTGCTGGAGCCGTTCTTGCAACCGCCTATTTCCCTGCTGCCGTCGCGGTACCCGTTGTACTTGGCATGCTGTTTCAACAAATGCTTGCCTCCTTTTTTGGCTATGTCATGGAAAGGCATTTCCATCGTGATGTGAATGAAGGGTGATCCGTCGAAACAACTTGATTGGAAGATAGTGTATAATTAATACATAGATCTTCATACGGTGGTGAAATTCATGATCCATGCTGTCAAAGATTTTTTATCCAGCTGCTTGCTGATTACCAGTTGGTTAATATTTGCGGTCTTTTTACCGGCTTCCTTTGTTTCCATATTTCCAAGAAACTGGACTCACGACGGGTTTCTAAGTGTTAAGATCTATTTATTCTACAATACTAGCAGTAATTTTTTTTGAATGCCATTTGATACGAATTACCCCTTACTAAAACGACCCAATTTATTCCGACCTGCAACCAGATTAATTCGACCTACAACCAATTTTCGTCCCTTAACTTAATCCATAAAAAAAGGAGCTGCAAATGGCAGCTCCTTCTTTAGTTCTCACATCTGCATTATCGTGATAAGGTACCTTGCAGACGATTTGTTTCGGCGATTACTTTTTCTTCATCGATCGTTAAGCATTGGCCATCTTTCACGACGTTTTTGCCATCAATGTATACATCACATACATCATTTCCGCGTGCTGCATAAAGCAGGTGCGAATAGGCTTCACTCAATGGCTGAAGATGTTCTTTGTCATATGGGTAAATGGTGATGAAATCTGCTTTTTTACCAGCTTCCAGTGATCCTGTATGACCCATGCCTACTGCTTCGGCACCCATTCTTGTGGCCATGGCCAGTGCCGTTTGGGCAGGGAATTTAGTGGCATCCTTATACATTCCTTTTTGCAGTAAAGCAGCCGTCCTCATTTCTTCGAACATATCGAAGTTGTTATTGGATGCGACGCCATCTGTTGCAACTCCCACTTTAATGCCTGCATCAAGAAGGCTGACGACATCTGCTATTCCAGATCCGAGCTTCAGGTTACTGATTGGATTATGGGCAACGCGAACATCATGCTGTTTTAGGATCGCCCGCTCTTCATCATTGAGAACCACTCCATGTGCCATCACGGTAGGCTGATCGAACAGCCCTAGTCGGCGAAGGTGCTCGACAGGACGGGATCCGTAACGTTTTTCGATGTCGAGGATTTCAAAGTCCGTTTCCGATACGTGAATATGCACCATCAAATCATTCTCTTTTGCAATCCGTGCACTTTCCATAATCGCTTCAGGTGTGCAGGCATATGGACTATGTGGTGCGACCATTGTAGTCAGGCGGCCATCGGCAAACGTTTTATAGTTTTTTGAAAACTGCTCAGCCCCCATGAGGTTCGCTTTTTGATCTTTTTCCGTACCCAAGCTGAAGATTGTGTAGGAAAAGGCTCCGCGCATTCCTGTTTCGCCTATCGTCTCCATGACAGCACCTGCATCTATTCCATTAGGATTAAACATATCCGAAAATGTCGTGGTTCCTGATTTCATCATTTCCATGATGCCAAGCTGTGAACTTACAGAGGCGATTTCCGTTGTAAACTGGCTTTCGATTGGCCATATTTTCGTTTCAAGCCATGGCTTCAGCAGCATATCGTCCCCGATACCGCGTAAAAGGGTCATTACAATATGCGAATGGGCATTCACAAGGCCTGGCATAATCCATTTCCCGCCAAGGTTGACCACTTGATCTGCATCTGCCAATTGTTGTTCATCATGCTGGCCGATGTAGGATATGGTATGATCTTGTACAATCATCATGCCGTTTTCAAAGATTTGATTTTCCTTGTCCATAGTAAAAAATGTAGCATTCACATATATTGTTTTCATAAGTATTTCCTCCAAAGTCGTATCATGTATCAACATGTTCTATTCCGCATTCTAAACTAGCACCTTACAGGTAATCAAGTAATTCCATATTATCAGGGGACATTTCCATTTACCTTAGGAACCTATTGGAAGTGCTCCAAGATGAATGCGTCCTTCAATTACCACATAGTGGATGCCCATTGCAAAATCAATTGCTTAAAAAAATCTTCCCTCTATTGCCAGTGACAATCATGGCTTCTTGCACATCTTGAAGACCATAGTAGGAATCCGGCATCATGAATTTCAACCTTTTATCAGCGATGAACCCCATCAAAAGATTAAACGTTTCATGCCAGGTTTGAACGGAAGCCTGCTGATTCCAATGCCGAAGATGAAACATTTTAACATTCACTTTTGTCCTTTGGGAAATTTCCGCCCAATTTACAGACTTCCCTGATAAAAGGCCAATCGTTAATAAGATGCCATTAGGCCGAACGCAAAAAGCGAGCTCTGAGCCATCGATGCCGCCTACTGAATCTATGGCCGCTTTCGCTCCGCGCCCATTCGTCATTTCCATCACTGTATCATGCAATGATGATCGGGACGTATCGATCACATATGAAGCACCAAGTTTAAGCAGTTCTTCCGTATACTTATTGTTTCTCGTTACAGCAATCAGCTTAAATCCAAGAATTCTGGATAACTGGGCAAAGATGCGGCCAATGGAAGATCCGCAGGCATTTACGAGTAAAACATCATCGGGTTTCAATGTTAATACTTCTGTACAGATTAGCCATGCGGTTATCGGGTTTATATATAATTGCGCTGCTATATGGTCCTCAAGCGAATCTGGAATGATGATGGCCAGCTCCGCAGATGTTTTAACATAATCCTGCCAGGTCCCTTCACCGCGCAAAGGCAGAACACGCTTGCCTATTAGCTCTTTCGAAACCGATGGACCCACCTCTTCGACAATGCCGACCCCTTCATAACCAGGTATGGAAGGCAAGGGAATTCGGTGGGAATATGCACCGCGAATGGGCAGCAAGTCAGACGGGTTAATGGGACGTGTGGTCATCCGAACGAGGACTTCCCCGTCTAAAGGTTTTTGAATAAGTTTATTTTCAACTTTTAAAACCTTTTGCGGAATCCCAAACTCATAGAATTTAACACATTTGGCTTCCAAGATACTAAGTCTCCTTTAATATATAAGTCTATCTATTCTATCATTTAACTGTGGAATTATTTTATTATGATTCTGGTTTTCCACGTTTTAATCTCTCCTTCCATAAATTTGTCGTTAAGAATCTTTTTGTTGTTCCAAGCATATGGTTTATAAAACGTTTTTTTATTTATGTACAAGGGGTGAAGAGATTGAATAAGGTAGGAAAAAATGATTTTGTATCTGGGTTTGTACCACATCATAATCATGGATCTGTTGATTATACTTCCATAGCGGACGGCCATGTCCATCAATGTTTAGATGTAACATCCCCGCCAATTTCATCACAAGAGGGAGGACATATTCATTACACTGAAGGATATGTGTTATTTGAGGATGGACATTCCCATTATTATAAGGCATATTCGGGACCACCCATTCCGGTTGGAAGTGGAATGCACGTTCATTATTATGATTTTTATACAACGGAAGATGATGGGCATAGACATAGAATTAAAGGGGTCGATCAACCTGCTCCAGGAAATAAATAAGAACAAAAAAACATCAGGGGGATGGGAAATCCCCCTGATGTTTTTTTGCCTCCGATAGACTCTAAATGCATCTCTAACTTTATTAGAAATAGTTTTTCTAATGATCTTGAGATAAACCAATTGGAATGCATAGAGGAGTGTGATCAACAGGATTTTCAATAATACAGCATTCCAGTCTGAAGACGTCCTTGATCATCTCTTTTGTGAATACCGTTTCAGGCGTTCCCTCTTTATAGATTTTTCCCTTCTTGATGCTAATCAGATGATCGGCATACTGTGCCGCTTGATTCAAATCATGCAGAACCATGACAATCGTGCGTCCATAAGTTACGTTTAAATCGCGCAGTAATTCCAATATTTCAATTTGGTGCGCTAAATCTAGATAGGTTGTCGGTTCATCTAACAGTAAAAGGTCTGTTTCTTGTACCAAGGCCATCGAAATCCATGCTCTTTGCCTTTGTCCTCCAGATAATGCATCCAATGTCCGATCAGCAAACTCCGTCATTTTTGTTGCTGATAATGCACGGTCGACAATGGCATGATCTTCTGGAGTTTGTCTGGAAAATAAGCCTTTGTGCGGATGCCTGCCATAATAGCATAGTTCTTTAACGGTTATATCTTCAGGAGCTTCCGGAGCTTGGGGTAAGATAGCCAATTTCTTTGCCACTTCCTTGGAAGATTGCTGATGAATGGCTTTTCCATCTAAATAGATCGTGCCTTGCTGTGGCATTAGTAATCTAGCTAGAGACCGTAGAATGGTAGATTTGCCACAACCATTGGAACCAATGATTATACTTATCTTACCTTCAGGAATTTCTAAATCGATATTATCAATGATTTGAGTTGTCCCATAAGAGAGCGAAAGTTGCTCTGCTGATAATGTTGTCATGATCTCCAGCCTTCCTTATGTTATTTTTCTTTCACGACGCAATAGATATAAAAAATATGGTACACCAATCACCGCAGTGATAATTCCGGCAGGTATTTCTATTGGAGGGAATAATCCTCTTCCAAGGCTATCGGCAACGAGTAGAAAGATAGAACCAAAAAGTGCTGAAGCAGGAAGTAAAACCTTGAATTTTGACCCTACCACTCTCCGGGCAATATGGGGGGCAATTAAACCAATGAACCCGATGGAACCAACCGCTGCTACACAGACTCCGATTAATATGACAGAAACGCTTAACAATATATAACGCAGTAATTTTGATCTTTCACCGAGACCTGTAGCTATATCGTCTCCAAGACTCAGTACATCCATTTTAGACGTCAATGCAATCAATACAGGTACAAGCACAAGACATGGAAGCAAAATGAATACTTGATCCCATCCTCTTCCCCATAGACTGCCGGTCAACCACAGCAATGTCGTGTTTACATCATCCGGGAACTTAACCATGAAATACTCTATGCCAGCTTGACATATGGCCCCTAAAGCAATTCCGACCAAAGCTATAGTATTTGGCTGAGCTCCTTTTTTATTAACAAATATCATCAAAATTGCCGCCATGACCGCCGCTCCGATAAAAGCTGAAAGAGGCAGTATGATAATGGGCGATTGCGGAAATAAAACAATGACAATAACAGCTGCCAAACCGGCCCCTTTTGTTACCCCAATCACATCTGGAGAAGCCAAAGGATTTCGAAGGACACCTTGAAGAATGGCTCCAGCCGTTGCCAATCCAGCCCCCACTATCACGGCAATTAAAATACGTGGTATGCGATAGTTGTGCAGAATAAATGCCTGACTTTGCATGCCATTTCCAAGGAAATTTTGGAGAATTTCTAAAGGTGAGATATAAATGGCCCCTAAGCCCAGGCTCACCATCGATAAAAGCAGCACGGTAACCGTCAGCAATAGGATAATAGAATAAGGGGGTAAATTTGATTTCAACCTAAATGTCCGTTTTAATTTCATTGCTTAATATTCCTCCCTCTCTTCGCTAAATAAAGGAAGAATGGCGCACCGATTATAGCTGTTACGATGCCTACCGGCGACTCAAAAGGATAAGCGATGAACCGTGCGAGAATATCTGCGTAAACTAAGAGTAAAGCGCCGAATAATGCAGAGAAAGGGATGATTCTTCGGTAATCACCGCCCACCATTCTCCTGACGATATGAGGAATAATCAATCCCACAAATCCCACTGGGCCTGCGACGGCAACTGAAGATCCTGCCAAAATGATTACCAATATTCCTGCTAAAATACGGATTCGGTACACCCGCTGCCCAAGCCCCTGCGCCATATTTTCTCCTAAGACAAGGATGGAAACAGATCGAGAGAACAAGACAGCAACAAGTAGCCCGAAAATAGACCAAGGAAGGATCATGTTTACGTGCGCCCATGTCTTTCCATTAATAGACCCGACTAACCAATAGAGCACATCTTTCGCTTGTTCATTAAAGATGATCATGCCTTGCGTTAAGGAAGATAAAAAAAAGTGAACAGCCATTCCAGCCAATGCCAGCTTTACTTGGGTCATTCCTCCTCCCGAAGCAAAAGAATAGACTGCCATCCCTCCCACTGCTGCACCAATGAATGCAAAGCAAACTAGAGAGACGGAAGAAAGGTTAGGAAAGAAAACAAAAGCTGACACAATAAAAAATGAGGCACCGGCATTAACACCAAACACTTGTGGAGAAGCTAATGAATTCCGGGTAATAGCCTGCATGAGAGCACCCGCTACCGCTAAATTAGCACCGACCAACGCTCCAACTATAGCTCGGGGCAAACGAAGAGTCCTTATAATAGTCTGTTCCTTGGACGAGTCGACCTCAAAAAAGGACTTCAAAACCATTGACACATCAATATCTGCCGCTCCCACAGAAATACTCGTCAGGACGCCTAAAATTAACAAAACGATTCCAACGATAGCTGTACATAAAACTTTCAGTTTACTTCTAACTACAGTTTCCATTGACTATACAACACACTTCCTAACTAAATTTAAACCTAATGGAAAGCGAAGTAAGAATGGGATCTCTTACTTCGCTTTTGTTCCTCTATTCTTCACCAAGCATTTTTAAAGTGTCTTTAGCAATGGCCTCTGCGGATACAACACCACGGTATCTCGTCCATAAATCTCGATCAACACTATACACCTGTCCGTTTTTTACAGCCTTCAAGTCTTTCCAAAGAGGATTGTCTTTCCACTCATCAGTAAGTAACTTACCCTCATTGTTCGCTAAAAGCAGCACATCCGGATTAATCTCGACAAGCTGCTCCAGATTCATCTCGGCATGTGGCAGTTCCTGCTGAATGGCATTTTTCAATCCCATGCGCTCAAGCAATTCTCCATCATAAGAAGAAGAAGTATGAGCTTGGAATGAAGTATCACGTACAACTGCAGGTAAAACCGTCATATTTGAATCAACAGTAAGTTTTGCTTTAAGTTCCTTAATCGTTTTTTCATGCTCGCTCAATCTTTTTTCTGCAGCATCTTCCTGATTTACTGCCTTTGCAATCGTTTTAAAAGAATCCAGATTTTCTTGATATGTAGATTCCCGACTTTTTAAGACAACGGTAGGAGCAATCTGCTGTAGTTCTTTATAAATCCCTTTATGCCGCTCAGCATCTGCAATGATTAAATCCGGCTGTAAAGAACTGATAACCTCTAAATTAGGCTGCTCACGTGTTCCCACGGAAGTATAATCCATTTCTTGACCAACAAGTTTTGTAATCATATCTTTTTTGTTGTCATCTGAAATCCCGATAGGTTTTATCCCTAGGGCATTTAAAGAATCAACGAAAGATAACTCAAGCGTAACTATTTTTTTAGGAGTGTTTTTAATTTCCGCTTCTCCCATTTCATGCTTAATCGTCCTTACTTCTTGATTACTTGTTTCGGCAGATGTCTTCTCTGCTTCTGTTGTTTTTTGAGAATTATTACATCCTGATAACACCATCATAATCGTAAATAACAGGATGAATGCTCCTCCCCCAAATGTTCTTACTTTTCTAGATTCTCTCATTTTTTGCACCCTTTCCGTCATCTATACCTACTTAACTTCTTATCTGACTAACACATTCATAATTGAAAATGATTATCATTATCCTGTTGTTATGATAAAGTCATAGATTGATACCGTCAATATTAATAAAATTTTGTGAATAAAAATCATTATGGCCATTAAGACAACCTGCATGCATTTTATTGATAACGAGAAATACACATGCCATGATAGTCTTAAACTATCATAGTGTAGCAGTTAACAAAAAAACGAACTAATATTGCAGATTGTGGACTTCGATGAAAATCAAGTTTTCAGTTTTTATGAGGGTTTATAAAACCTCGAACGTCGATTTCCACTCTAGGCACTCGCTTTCCGCGGGCGGTCCGCGAGCCTCCTCGGCATTCGCCTGCGGGGTCTCCCCTTGACGCGCTTTTCCCGCAGGAGTCTCGCACCTTCCGTTCCAATCAACTTTGTTTTGAAATTTCAGGTCAAACATTTTTTGTCTACAAACTCAAATATTAACTAATTAGTTTTATTTAATATAGGATCCGACTCAAACTAAAAAAGAGCAAACCCGTTAAGGTCTGCTCGTTCCTGTTTCAAAGAATCATTTTCTATTAATCAGCATCTCTTCAAGAGGAAATTCTTCATTAGAAGCTTCTTTTTTTGAGCGTTTTATGGAGGTTTTGATAAGAATGGTTGAAGCAATTGATAATGCCCCCATGATCAGGTAACCTGTGGATCTTGAAAACACTTCAATCAAGATGCCAATTAGGACGGGTCCCAAAAACATTCCAGCCGAATATAAACTTTGGAACAGGCCCATTCTCGTAGATTGTTTAATCTCCGGGATATTTTCAACAGCCCAGGAAGTGACGACCGTAAAGATCAGCCCGTAACCAAAACCTTGGAATGCCTGCAATAGAAAAAGCATCGTTAAATTTTCAGCATAAGGAATCAATATGATGATGACCCCTTGTAATACCGCTCCCAAAATCGCCGTATTCATTAAACCGATTTTTTTATAAAAAAGGGCTCCGCATAATCCTGCGGCTAAGCCATATATGATCAGGTGTGTGTTTGCCAGCATGCCAATCAATAGCGGATTTGCTCCAAGGTCGGTTGCAACTAAAGGTGTGAACGTATCCCTTGTTCCAATGGTGACCATCAAAGCAATCGTCGCCAAAACGGAAATGACCCAGATTTTTTTATCGGTGATTTGCTCGACAAGTATTTTTTTATCGTATTTTACTTTTACCCCTTTAATACTTAGGTCTTTTGTGAAAAATGTTAAAACGAGTGCAAGTATGGCGGCGGCCACCGCTACTAAAAAGCTATACCGATACCCATAATTATTGGCCACTACTGCACCGATGGTTGTCCCTAGTATGGAGCCAACTGGCGATGCAACACCCAATATCGCCACTGCTTTTGCAGCTTCCTTCACACCAAAATAAGAGGCGAACATAACATTGTAAATAACCCAGGTGGAACCAGTTAAACCATCCGAAATTTTCCCAAGGTACAATGTGGTAGCATTTGGTATAAAAAAGGCTAGCGTCCACATTACAATCGTTATCAGCAACCCGATTTGGATAAACAATCTTCGTTTATGCAGCATATCCGAAAATACACCTATCGGAAGTCGTGTCAATAAGGCCACAATCCCTGAAATTCCGATTATACTGCCTATAATAACTGAATCGAACCCAAGATCTTTAGCATAAGAGGAGATAAATGGATCAAATGCGGTAATGGTGACAAAGAACAACAAGCTAATGATAAAGAATAAGATGGTTTCTTTCCGATTATTAATTTTATTAGTTTTGTCCATATATTCCACCCTTTCATTCCCCTCCCTCTCGTCCCACTGGACAGAAAGGCGATGCTATTAGTATTTACACATATTCTCATATATTTTCCAGGGCTAAAATCTAATCTGCAGATACAGCCCATCCACCTGGAACTCATTTCAGGCAGAATGGGAGTATCCATTTCTTCAAGGGCTGCAGCATGTCCTTAATTGAATGCGTTTTCAGCAATCATAATCATTTAGAAGCACATTCTGTCAACCTGACTGTGGCCGATAATTTATGGCCTTCCAAGCCTTCGATTTCGGATTGATCTTCCGCATGGGATGCCAGGAATTGAATGCCTTGACCTGTGATTTCCTGATGTGTCATGACCTTCACATAACTTCCTGCCCAAAGTCCCCCTGTATATCTTGCTGCCTTTTGAGTCGGCAATGTATGGTTCGTTCCAGAGACTTTGTCAGAGAAGACGACGGAACTGCCTTCATCAAGGAATAATGATCCATAATTATTTAGTTTATCCATCAATTCGCGGCTATTTTTGATATGCAAATGTAGATGTTCAATGGCATAATCATTGCAAATATCCAGTCCTTCTTGTAATGAATCTGCATAAATGATTTCCCCTCTTTTTTCCCATGATTCGTGTGCAGGGGAAGATGGTGAGAAGGTTTTCAAAAAGCCTTCGATTGCTTTTTCTGTTTCTTCGGCAACCGTTCTGGACGTTGTGACAAGAATGGCCCGTGCGTACGGATCGTGTTCTGCCTGGGCAAGTAAATCGGCCGCTATTTTCTGAGGTGAAGCCGAATCATCAGCAAAAACCATCACTTCACTTGGTCCGGCAATAAGGTCTATGCCCACTTTACCGAACACTTGACGTTTTGCTTCTGCTACAAACCGGTTTCCTGGTCCAGCGATGATATCCACTTCCGGGATGGATTCGGTTCCATATGCCATGGCAGCGATGGCCTGCGCCCCGCCAATTGCAAAAATGTCTGTAGCACCGGAGCGGATCAAGCCATATAAAACGGCCGGATGGATACCGCCTTCATAATTGGCCGGGCTTGCTGCAACGATTCTTTTTGCTCCTGCTACCTTTGCCGGTGCAACGACCATGGGTCCTGATGATAATAACGGGAATCTCCCCCCTGGAACATAAGCCCCCACCTTTTCGATCGGTACGATTCTATGACCCATCTTAATACCCTCGCCAAAATCCTTTTCGAATGGTGTGAGGCAGCTCAACTGTGCTTTAGCAAAATCGGATACTCTTTCCACGACTCGATCGATCAGCACCTTTACCTCTTCTGGAAGAGTCCTGATACAATGCTCGATCTCCTCTTCACTAACCCGGACCGGACGATCGGAATCACCGTATTTTTTTTCATATTCCCGTACGGCATCATCCCCGCCTGCTTTTACATGTTCAATAATCGACTTCACCGTTTGTTCCACGTCATGTGAAGAGGTCTGTTCAACTACGTCCGCTTTTTTCATATATTCCATCCTATTTTCCCCCTAATCGTTGTTTAGTGAAGAGACGGCTGCAGCACAGCCGTCAACTGGCAATCATGATACGCCGGTAAAATTCCCATCATCCATTGTGGATTCACCATCTTGTTGTGATTCGTTTTCATCTGGCAAATAGATTTGACGCAACACTTCCATTCCATCAAACAATAACCATTCCTCTGAAATTTTTTCATTACGGATTTTATAGTGGCTGATGCCGGCAATATCAATGGCTTTTCCGCTAGGGGCTCCGAAGTATCCCGTTCCTTCGTGCACTCCTTGTATTCTCCAGCGAACCGCTACATCCCAATCACTGTCAGAGCCGCGCCTATTACAAGTTACCCTCTCAAGAATCACCTTCCCATTCGGTATGGAGGCAAAGAGGCTCATGAACATTCCTTGAATTTCACTTACTCCGATTACATCCTTGTTGCAGACATAATGAACGACTGCATTTTCCTCATAATATTCCCGAACAAAGTTAAATGAGCGCCGAGCCCAAATTCGATTGAATACAAGCTGCATGAACTCCCCTATCTCGAACTCATCGGAGGATGGCGTGAATAGTTTGGGAGGTAGCCCCGTTTCTGCTGTCTCTTTAAATCCAAACTGTATAGCAGGAGCAAGCTTCTGCGTACTCTTAGCCATTTTTTTAGCAAATTCGACCGGATCCAAGCCAAGTTGCAGGACAAGATGATATGTATCCATCACAAGCCATTCTTCGTATATCTTATTATTTAAGATCATACAATCAGCGCTTGTTCTGAACATCACTTTCTTTCCGGTGGCAGGACCGTATAAACTATCTCCAAGGTTCGTTGCAACTGAACGTCCCCGGTGTGAAGTGAAAAATCCTGCTTCATCATCCCCTGACCAGATTACACTCCATCCAAGCCCTTTCCGATCCGGAAAAGCATGCAGTGTTTGCAGCGTACCTGAGATGACTTCGTTAACCCCATGGCTATTGATCAACCCTTTATGAACGGATATGCTTGTGCTATACGTATCGTATATAAGTCCGATGTCTTTCTCTTTCCAGATTTGACGTGTGATTTTCACGATATAATCAACGATGTTGTTGTATTCCGGGTCAAAGCCGTTCATTCTCTGTTTCTTTTGATTCGTTTCTTCTATATTAATGTAATCATAATCATCTTTTGTATCGAGCATATTAACGTCTTCAGCATCCGCATAGAAGATGAAGTTCGGTGTTTTCTTGACCGGTTGGCTTGCATTCATTGTTGTTTTTTCTTCTTTTGGAGCTACTTGCACTGAACCTGTCTTTTTTTCTGCCATTATTACCATCCTTTTCGTATAAAGTAGTTTCGTCAAAATGCTGTACTTCTTGTAAAGTCATTTAACAGATTGAGTGGCCTTGCTTGCTGAGACAACATCATTTAACGCTGACGTAATCACATTATTCAATATGACCCCGACATATTGGGCGCCTTTGTCAAAAGCCGCATTAGCGGCAGTACTGTTACTAGCAACGGTACCAATTGGCATATCGAGCTCTTTCCCTTTTATGAAAAGTTCATCGATGACCTTTTGCACTTCAGGATGACTTGCCCCTTCTAGTTGGTATCCCATGTTCACCGAGAGGTCTGTAGAACCGATAAATGCCAAATCAATACTAGGAACTGTTGCAATGTCTTCAAAATTGTTTGCTGCAGCTTGCGTTTCAATATGCACAATTATCATAACATTTTCATTACTCTCATCTAAATAGGGTTTTCCGCCATCTTTTCCGTAACGCGCCGGTCTGGTGGAATACGATACTCCTCTATTTCCATATGGAGGGAATTTAGCCCGCTTAACTACCTCAAGTGCCTCTTCTTTTGTATTGACCATTGGTACTTGTACACCTTTTGCTCCACGATCTAAAGCCTTTTGAATACTGGAAGGGTCATATGAAACCCGGACGATCGGGACAACCCCAACAGAATCTGCCGTACGGATAATGTTTTCAAGCTCTGATGCACTGAATGCACCATGCTCGTCATCTATTACGACGAAATCAAAGCCGGCATAACCGAGCATTTCGACTAATGGCGGGGAATTTATCCCCAAAAATGCACCAAGAACTTGTTCCCCGCGTTTGATTTTTTCCTTTATGGCATTATTCTTCATCGTCTTCCCTCTCTTTCTGCAGACTGTATCTCGTTCCATGCTGCAAAATCACGTCCAGTTCCCGGCACTTCAATTACCTGACAACCATTTCCTCATTGCAGCGCTCACTTTTTCAGGCTGTTCTAACGTACTTAAATGACCCGAGTGACTTATGATTTCAAGACTCGCCGCCGGGATGTTCTCTTTTAGAAATTCAGACATATGAACAGGACATACCCTGTCTTCCTTTCCTGCCAAAATCATGGTCGGACATTCAATAGCAGCAAGGATGGGCCGTTGGTCAGAGCGCGTCATCACGGCTTTTAACTGATTGATATACCCTTCTTTGCCGACTTTTTCAGCCATATCGATGATCTTTGAAACTAATGCTTCATCATTTCTCCGGTCTGGATGGATTAACACCGGGAGAAGATGATGGAGTGTAATATCGAGAAATTGTCCATTATTCGCCATTTCGATTAACCTCTCCCAGCCTTCGATTTGTTCCAGGCTAGGAGGATTTGGATTTGTATCAAGCAATGCCAATTTCATGACCCGTTCCGGTGCTATTTGCATGATTTCCAGCGAAATGATGCCACCCAGGGATAAGCCTGCAAGTGCAAACTTATCAGGTGCCTCTTCCAATACCGACTTTGCGATTCCTTCTATAGTATCAGACTTCGATACATCACAGACTTTCACATCTGCTAGATCTGATAGGTTCACCATTTCCCATAGACGCTCATCACAAAGCGTACCCGGAAGCAAAATGAGCGGTACTTTACCCATCCTTATTTTTCACCCATTTTCAATTTATCGGCAATTTCCTTTTCAAGTTCTTCAAAGTTATCGGGTTTAATCATTTTGCCTAAATCATTGGCAAAGAATCCATATTCAGCTGCATCCTTGATCACTTTTGGCGACCAGTAAGGGTCTTTTCCATCAAATACTTTATGTTGTTCAAGAACGGCGAAGATCCAAGCATCTTCTTCACTTATGTTTTCGAATCCTCTCCATAAGCCTGGCGGTAATGAAATTAAATCCCATTGATCGATGATCGTTTCGCCATCAATTTGATCAGG
Organism: Bacillus sp. CFBP9009; assembly: GCF_036541465.1. Taxonomy (NCBI): domain Bacteria; kingdom Bacillati; phylum Bacillota; class Bacilli; order Caryophanales; family Bacillaceae; genus Bacillus; species Bacillus sp. CFBP9009. The sequence goes on from NZ_JAZHFU010000011.1 coordinate 104,546, forward strand.
ACCCTTCCCCCAGTAGAAACGCCATTTTCCTGAGAGAGGAAGGAAGGATTCAATGTAATCATGCGTATGGTAAGCAGGGCCGTTTCCTTTCTGGGCTTTCACCATTCCGATTTGAAAACCATGCGGCTCGGTAATTTCAGGTGTGAAATTATCATTTTCACTTGCTGTATCCCCAATCAATGTATAGTTGATACGTTGATGACCCGGAATGATACTATCAATGAACATTAACGGTATTCCTTTTGATTTCATTTGATCAAAACGGACGATCCAATTGTTTTCCATTTCCTCATTCGTTACCGCTTTTTTTACTTTAGGTTCTTGTACTGACATTTTAATTTCCCCTTCCGTGTTCGTTAATTTTTTTATTTTCATGACCGCGCTATTTAGAGAGTAAAGACGGCTAGTTTTAATTCAGTCATTTCCTCGACTGAATACTTAATCCCTTCCCTGCCAGTCCCGCTGTTTTTCACTCCGCCATATGGCATATGGTCCACCCTGAAAGATGGTATGTCATTCACGATGACACCTCCGACCTCAAGCCGTTCAACAGCATCAAAAGCTTTTGGCATCGAAGTCGTATAGACCCCTGCTTGGAGGCCATATAAAGAATCATTCACAAGGTCGATGGCTTCATCCCATGTTTTATAGGAATTGACTGAAACGATGGGGGCAAATGCTTCTTGGCAGCTTACTTCCTGTGTTGCCCCCGCATTCTTGATAATGGTTGGGTGAAGGATTGCACCTGTTCTTTGACCGCCATATGCGATTTCCGTTCCAGCGTTTCTAGCCGATTCGATCCACCCTTCCACTCGTTTTGCTTCATTTATACTGATTAATGCGGAAAGATCTGTATCTTCTGATTCTGGATCTCCAAATTTTAACTCCTTCGTCTTTTCGGTAAACTTTTGCAAAAATGACTCATATAAATCTTCCTGTACATAAATTCGTTGGACAGAGATGCAAACCTGACCTGAATAGGCAAAGGAACCTTCGACACAGCGCTGTGCAACGGCATCCAAGTCAGCAGCACTGTCGATGATGACAGCAGAATTGGAACCAAGCTCCAATGTCACCTTTTTCAAGCCAGCTCTTTCTTTGATCCCCAAACCGACTTCGACACTTCCTGTAAATGTGACCATTTTAATTCTCGGATCAGTGACCAATACGTCGCCGACGATGCTTCCTTTACCTGTGACAACATTCAGGGCTCCTTTAGGTAAACCTGCTTCTTCAAAAATTCTGGCTGCGGCCAATGCACTAAGCGGTGTCTGTGAAGCCGGTTTTAAAATGACCGAGTTGCCTGCAGCAAACGCGGGACCAAGCTTATGTGCCGCTAAATTAAATGGAAAGTTAAATGGTGTGATCGCAGCAATGACGCCGAGCGGTTCACGCTTTGTATAAGCAAAGCGGCCTTTGCCATTTTTAGCGGCATCCATCGGAATCGTTTCACCATGAATCCGTTTTGCCTCTTCTGCTGCAAACTTGTATGTTTCAATCGTGCGTAAAATTTCGCCCCTTGCCGCCTTTAATGGCTTAGCATTTTCCTTAGCGAGTATTAATGCACATTCCTCAAGTCTTTCCTTGAAAATTTCGGCTGCACGTTCCAAGATATTGGAGCGCTCAAGGGCTGTTAGCTTTTTCATTTCTTTTGCACCTTGTTCCGCACATTCTATCGCTTTTAGTACCGTCTCCTTTTCTGCCAAAGGCACTTGCGCGATCACTTTGCCGGAATAAGGGGACCGAAGATCGTAATGATCATTACCTTCCAGCCACTCGCCGCCGATGTATAATCTCTTTTTATCGGAATTTGTCTTGATCAAGTCAGTTTCCCACCCTTCCTTTAAAGGCGCTTTGATAGATTCCGAGAATCTTTTGTTCATTTAGCTTATAAGGAGTGTTCGATAGCAAGCGATCAATTTTGGCCGCCTGTTCCGCCAGCATCGGTAATGAGTCCTCTTCAATCCCAAGTTCTGATAACGATGTAGGTAAATCAAGATCCTCCAGAAGCTGATACATATAATCAACAACTGCCTTCAATGCTTTGCTTGGCTGTGATTTGAAATCACCCAGCTGTAAAAAGGACGCTACCTCCATCATTTCTTCCGTGCATGTCTTCCCAATCACTTCGAAAACGAAAGGCATTAAAAGGGCATTTGCGACACCATGCTCAATATGATATTTACCGCCTAGCGGATAGGCCAGTGCATGAACCGCCCCAACCCCTGCATTTGCTAGAGCCACACCCGCTAATGAACTTACCCAGCTCATTCCTGTCCGTGCATCCAAATCATTTCCGTTATGGACAGCTTTCGTAATGTTCGAAGGAAATAGTTTCATTGCTTTCTCTGAATAAACTTTCGTAAGCGGTGTAGCCTTGATGGCAATATAAGATTCAATGGCATGTGTAAAGGCGTCCACCCCTGATGCCGCAGTAACTCGTGCCGGGCAGGAAATGGTCAATTCCGGATCGATGATCGCTACATCCGGAAGGAATACCGGGCTTACGATCCCTCTTTTTACTTGCTGCTCTTCCTCACCGAAAATGGCATTCATCGTCACTTCCGAACCTGTTCCTGAAGTTGTCGGCAAAAGAATGCATTTAACCGTTCTCGATTTCACCACTTTTTCACCGTTTAGATAACTTGTTATATCGTCTTTCCCGCATAAAGCTGCTGTTGCTTTTGCTACATCCAGCGCACTTCCCCCGCCGATTCCGATGATTACATCACATTTTTCGGCATCTAGCGTTAGTACGGCCTCCTTCAATAGCTGAAACGTCGGCTCTCCCGAGATCTCCGTATATGTAATGGTTGGTACGGATAGAGGCTTAATATGATCCAACACTTTTTGAACAACGCCAACTTTTTCCAGACCCTTGTCACTTACAATCGCAACCTTCTTGGCTCCCAGCTCTTCGATTTCTTTTACTAACGTCGTAAATGCCCCAACACCAACCCGAAAAACTGTCGGCATTCGAAAATCTTGGATTATATTTTGAGCAATAGACATCATTCACCCTCCTTTTGAATACGTATTCAAAAAACTCACCAGACAGTCCAACCGCCATCGACCACCAATGTTTGACCTGTCATCATATCTGAACAATCTGATGCCAGATAGACCACGCCGCCAAATAAATCCTCCGTTTTAGCAAGTCTGCCAAGCGGAATCCTGCTCAATACTTCATCTTTGAACGTTTCATCTTCAAACATCTGCTTGGTCATCGGTGTTTCAATGAAGGTTGGAGCAATGGCATTGACATTGACTTGATGCGGTGCCCATTCTATCGCAAGCGCTTTCGTCAGCTGTGTAATTCCTCCTTTACTGGAGGAGTATGCAGCCCGTTTGTAATAACCGACGAATGCCATTTGCGAAGACATGTTTATGATCTTGCCTTTTTTTTGGTCGATCATATACTTCCCTGCCGCTTGGCTCGTAAAAAATACACTTTTTAAATTAATGTCCAGGACGGTGTCCCACTCTTGCGATGTCAACACTTCAGCTGGCTTTGCCACGTTTATTCCTGCATTATTTATTAAAATATCAATCTTACCGAAGTGTTTGTATATCCCTTCCATTACTTGTGCCGTTTCTTCAACCTTTGTTAAGTCAAATGAAACGGGTAAAACATTTACACCGGTTTGCCCGATTTCATGTGCTGCTTCTTCAAGTTGCTGTTTATTGCGGGCAACTATCGCTATATCGGCACCGGCCTGCGCAAGCAAATGGGCTAAGTCTTTACCGATTCCTTTACTTGCACCTGTTATGACGGCCACTTTACCGCTTAAATTAAATAAATGATTTATATCCAATCTATCACCTATCTTTACCTCATCGAGGCGATTTTTCATTTTGCATTTTGATTTTGAATACGTATTCAAAATGATGCAAAATACTTGTTAGCGATTACAAATTAAAATATAAACAACTTTCTGACTTTTGTAAATAGTGAAATTTTAAAAATTCCCGATTTTTATGAAAGTGAATACACATAAGGTCCGATCCAAAACCGGCCATTCCCCTTAATCTTTTACGGGGGCTGGCCCTGTTGTTTTACGGACCATCAGTTCAGGCTTAAGGAAAATTTGTATGGATGAAGATGATGTTTCTTTATTTTCGATGAGATAGATTAATTTTTCCAGAGCTGTTAAAGACATTTGATCCATTTGTTGGGATATTGTGGTCAGCCCTATGAATTCATTAGCGGACAATCTTATATTATCAAACCCAACAACCGATAAATCAGCAGGGATTTTCAAATTCAGGCTTGAAGCTGCATCTAGGACTGCGAGAGCCATCTGATCGGATGCGGCTATGATTGCAGTCGGCCTGTCCTTCTTTTTCAGCAGTTTTTTTGTAAATGAATAAATCTTGTCATAGGAAAATTCGCTATTGAAAATCAAACCTTCATCAATTTCATACCCGTTCTCCATCATCTCTTCTTTATAACCAACCGTTCGCTCATATGTTGCCAAGTATTTGGATGGGCCGGATATTTTCGCTATTTTTTTATGTCCTAATTTAATTAGATGCTGAACAGCGAGCCTGGCACCTTTATTATTGTCCATTACGATAAAATTAACGTCCTTGATATCGAGGAAACTATTATATAATAATACGGGAAATCCATTATCATGTAACTTTTTAATTTTTTCAGTATAATTTTTACTAACGCTTGTAAGGATGATTCCCTCTACCCTTTTGCCAATCAGCAAATTAATGGCTTGTTCCAAGTTTTCATCTTTATGGCCCGTGTTGTAAACGATGACATCATATTTTAATTCTTGTGCCCTTTCTATGATGACTTCCGCCGTTTCGGCAAAGAATGGATTTGAAATGCTCCCCAATATCAACCCTATTGATTTGGTTCTTTTTTCAACGAGGCTTCTGGCAATTTCATCTCTTGTAAATCCCAGTTCATTAATTACAGCAAGAACCTTGTCACGCGTATTTTTCTTAATATAGGGGTAATCATTCAGCACCCTGGAAACGGTTGATTGTGAAACACCCGCTATTTTGGCCACATCTTCTGTCGTCACTCTCTTCATGCTTCATAAATCCTTTCTACGTCTAGTAATTGTTATCCTAGGAAACTAATAACGTATTTATATCAATATAAACATTATGATTTCCCTTTAATATATCATAATATTTAAAATTTTACTTCCAGTTATGGAACTGTTTTGGGTTTTGGATTGCGTCAGGTTGTACTTTTCGTAAAATATGAGGATTTAAAGTAAGCGTTTGTTGCTTATCTTATCCTATAGGAAAAAGAGCCGATCTTTAAAGATTGGCTCCAGACGTAGACATTGCATACAATTTTAAAAAACGTTCGGCGTTGATTTCAGAAATCCGCTCCCTTTCCGCCGACTGTCTGCCAAGCCTCCTCGACGCAAGCGTCTGTGGGGTCTCGGCTAGCCAGTTATTCGGCAGGAGTGTCGCAAATTTCTTCAATCCATTGAGGGTTTCATAAAACAGTCAAAAACCCATTAAGGAATCTTGTCCTAATATCATGGTCGGGGTGTCCGCCCCCCTTATGTCGACAAAGTAGTATTAATTGAGTTGCCTGTAATTTTAAATAACGGTCGGAGTCATTTCAGAAATCTGCTCCCTTTCCGCTGACTGTCTGCCAAGCGTCTGTGGGGTCTCGTCTAGCCTGTTATTCGGCAGGAGTGTCGCACATTCCGTTCCAATTAACTTTGCTTTAAATTTAGATGGAACTTTTTTTGACAGTCTTTTTTCTGTTTTAAAATAGAGGGATTAAAACTTGTGGTAATCAGGATTTACATCACAAAAGATTGGATTTTCTTTGCCCTTCCAGGTTTCAGTGAAACTTAGCCTTTAAAAAGCGATACAGTCCATCTTCTCGATATGAATACTCCGTCACTTCATCGGCTTGTTCTTTGACCAGGTCAGTGGCGTTTTTCATGGCAACGCAATGTCCGGCGAGTTTAAATAGCGGAAGGTCATTTTCGCCATCACCTACTGCAAGGATATTTTCGGGTGCTAGCTGAAAATGTTTCAGCAACAGTTGAACGCCTGTTGCTTTTGTGATGCCTTCCACGGTCACTTCTACATTATGATGAGTGGAGGAAGCTGTGGTAAAGGCATTGTACTGCTTGATTTTCCCCAACTCCGCTTTCCATTTTCGAATCATATTCATTTCATTGCTGAAAAAGTAGATTTTGGCGACGCTGCTTATATCCAGTTCTTCTGACCACCTTATTTTGTCTTCGACTGCATCCTGCCTTGATAGCCATTCATTTTCATCAACTGTCTCAGGTTTTGGTATCAAACCTTGTTTAACCATATAGTCTTTATCCTTAAGTAATGCCATCCGTGTTCCTTCGTTCGGATGAACTTCGTAAAAAATCTCTTCCGCACCTGCTTTTGCTACCAATTCCTCCACAAGTTCAGTCGACAGGGCGTGTTCTACTATCTGTTCCTTTCCGATGAATACGGACATTCCATTGGCGGTCACCATTCCATCGACTTCCATGCCGGACGGCAAAACGTCCCTCACTTCTTCCAGCGTTCTTCCTGTTGCAATGAAAATCAGTTTACCGCTTTTCCTAAGTTCGCCTATGTATTGTTCCAGCGTCTCATTCACAGTATTTCTTTCATTCAATGTCGTGCCATCCAAATCGAGCACAATTGCCTTGTTGGTCATGTAAATCACCTCAAAAATCCGAATGATGATGAAAATGCCAACAGCCCATTATCTAGAAGATGTTAGGCTGCTGGTATCATTCATTTATTTTGTTTCTGTCCCTTATTAGTATAACAGTTTAGGATAATCCTAAAAGTTTCATGACGCTTAGGATCAAGAGACCGACCACACCGAAGTCCGAATCACCAAATGTGGTCCCTTCAAACCCTACATCCCCCAAGAAGACCAGGAGTATCGCCGGCAGGAAACTGATGATGAGTCCGTTGGCAAAGGACCCGAGCATCGCTCCGCGTCTGCCTCCTGTGGCATTTCCAAATACACCTGCTGCAGCTCCGGTGAAGAAATGCGGTACAAGTCCCGGAACGATTACTTTCAATCCTAGTACCGGAAGGAGGAACATGGATAATAGTCCAGCCAGGAAACTGAATAGGAACCCGATGATCACTGCATTTGGAGCGAATGGAAAGATGGTCGGACAGTCCAATGCAGGTTTTGTATTTGGCGCCAATTTATCGGCAATCCCTTTGAATGCAGGGACGATTTCAGCAATTAACATCCGTACCCCTGCAAGGATGATATAGACTCCTGCAGCAAATGTTATCGCCTGGATGAAAGAAAATACGATGAAGTTCGAACCGCCGGATAATTCCGTTTCAATATAGTTCTGTCCGGCAAACAATGCGACGATCACGAAGAACATCGTCATCGTAAGCGATACAGCGACTGATGTGTCCCTTAGGAATCCTAAAGATTTAGGAACCTTGATTTGCTCTGTCGTTTTTTCCTTATTTCCAAACCATTTTCCAACAGTCGCGGATACAAAATATCCGATTGTCCCGAAATGGCCGATGGCAAAATCATCGCTTCCGGTAATCTTCCGTACGTATGGCTGAAGGAGGGCTGGGAACATCACCATGCATACTCCTAATATAATGGAACCGACCAAGATAAGCGGAAATCCGCTGAGCCCGCCGACCGATAGGGTGACTGCAAGTAAACAAGCCATGAATAAGGTATGGTGTCCCGTTAAAAATATATATTTAAATGGCGTGAAACGAGCTAACAAAACATTGACCACCATACCAAAAACCATGATTAGTGCAGTCGAAGTCCCAAAATCACTTTGGGCGGCTGCGACAATGGCTTCGTTATTCGGTATGACGCCTTGTACATTGAATGCATGATCGAACATTTTACTGAATATATCAAGGGCGCCAATGAGCACTGCCGCTCCCGCTCCAATGATAATGAAGCCCATGACGGTTTTTAGCGTTCCAGATACAACATCCGCACTGGATTTCCGCTGTAACAGCAGTCCAATGAGGGCAAACAGCCCTACAAGTATGGAAGGTGTACCCAAGATGTCATTCATGATAAGTTCCAGCATTGACTCTCCCCCTCTTCTTTATGTTTTCTTCTTATAGATGTGAAGCCAATTTCGATGTGATTTCAGGAATGCTCATCATGTTTTCCAGTGTGACGATCGTCCGGGTTCCATCATCCAGCTGACCGACAATATCCGCCGCTCCCAGAAAAATATCAGCTTGAACCGTTTTTGCGGATGCCAGATCCGTATGATCCACCTCGGCTGTCTTACCCATTTCCGTCAACGCTTTCTTCACATTCATCTCCATGATGAAGCTGCTTCCCAATCCGTTTCCGCATACTACCATGATTTTCTTCATATCAATCTCTCCTTTTTTTATCCTACATGAATTTCCAATTTAGATTTGATTTCAGGGATGCTCATCATGTTCTCCAGTGTGACGATCGTCCGGGTTCCATCATCCAGCTGACCGACAATATCCGCCGCTCCAAGGAAAATATCAGCCTGAACCGTTTTTGCGGATGCCAGATCTGTATGATCCACCTCGGCCGTCTTCCCCATTTCCGTCAATGCTTTCTTTACATTCATCTCCATGATGAAGCTGCTTCCCAATCCGTTCCCGCATACTACCATGATTTTCATTCCGCTTCCTCCTTCGAATATTTATGAACGTACTCCATAAGGACCGATTTATCTGAAGTGCTTAAGATTTCTTCTATATTGGCTGGTTCATTCAATAATTGAGTGAGCTGGATCAATGCCCGCAGATGCGAATCGTTATCTACGGCCGCCAAAATGATAATCAGGCGAACCGGTTTATCCGGCGCAAAGTCCACGGCTTCATCCAATTTAAGCAAACTCATGGATAAAGACCTGACCCCCTGCTCCGGACGTGCATGGGGAATCGCCACTCCAGGCGTTATCACTACATATGGTCCATTCGTTTCTATGGCCTCGATCATGGCATCCACATATCGTTCTTCGACGGTACCTAAGTCCACGAGAGGCTTGGCCGCGACTTGAATGGCTTCTTTCCAATCGGAAACTTGCTGCTGTAATTGAATGGTTTGCATATTGAGCAGTTCTTCTAACACAGGCTTCTCTGCCTCCTTTAAAGAAAATTGGGTTATTTTTGGTGTATGGGTATACACATTCGACTTCAAAGCCTTTTCAAGCTGATCCTGTTCATGGATGGTTGCATACTTGGAAATGATCTTTAATAAAGCTGCAACATCCACACTTTCCGTCGTATATCCATACAATTCCTGCATGACCTGCTGGCGCAATGTATGTTTGTCCTGCATTTCCAAAATGGGCGGTACAACGAATAATGCCGCTTTTGTTCTCATATGCACCGTCGAGAAAACAAGATCGTACGACAGTGGGTATTCAGCCGCGTTTCTTACGGACAGAACATCCAGGAACAATATATCCGGAAATAATTCCCTCAATGTATAAATGAGGATATTGCTGATGCCAATACCATTCGGGCATACGACAATCGCCCGTTTTCGATCATCCAATGTGGTCCCTTGCCTGCGCAGCCAGCCGCCAAAATAGATCGTGAAGTATGCAACTTCTTCTTCTGATACTGGACAGCCAATCTCTTTCTCCAACACCCACAGGGATTTTTTTGTCAAATGATGCAGTTCAGGATAGACCTTCTGCACCCGTCCCGTCATCGGGTTCATTTGCGGGAGACCATACCGCAGGCGATGATATGCCGGTTTAAAATGAACATATAATTGTTGGCATAGCTGCTCTTTGTCTTTCAGGTGAACAAATGCCAGCCTCTCGAACTCTTCCACGATTTCCTGCAAAAGGTGTTGAATGACTTCATCATCCTTAAGAGGGGAAATATCCTTCGTTCGATTCATGCTTAGTAAATGTAAGGTTGCGTATAAGTTTTCCGTTTCGCTCCATACTGATTGAAAGGCATTAGTTCTGGTCATATCCTCAACCAGTTTGTATTCTTCCGTCGCAACAAATGGCGCCCAGCTCTCGTCGGCCTGTAACTCTTCCCCTTTTCCTATGAGCTGATCTGTACATAGAAATAAATAGCTCAGTTCATGAAGCCGTTCATCCGTAAAGGTGATGCCCAATTTACGTTCGGCCCTTTCAAGCTGTAACCGGATCGAGCTGATTTGCTTTTCATGATTTCCCCATATGCACTCCATGATCAATTCACTATTGGGACTGTTCAGTACATCATGCACGAGACGTTCAATGATATATCTCTTTACTCGGCTTTCCCCAATCACCACATAGCCATCTTGTTTGGAATACTGGATCTTGAGCGATATGTCCCTGTTTTTCTCTTTAAGTCTTTTTAAATCCTTCAGCACCGTATTTCGTGAAAGCCCGGTGATCGTCTGGAAATGATAGACGGACAATTCTTCTGGGCTTAACAGGATCATGAGGTAAAAAACTTTTTCCCTATCTGTCTCTGAAAATATATAATTGCGTTTTGTCAGTTTTACATTCAATTCTTCATCCCTGATTGCTTCAGAAAAGGAGTAGCCCATTTCACGATTATATTGAATCGGTTGATATCCATGAAATTGGAGCCAGTCATTCGCTTTGCTCAATCCATATTGGATTTGCCTTCTCGTCAAACCTGTTTGGGCTTCAAGTTCTTTCATTTTTGAAATGGGCGAATGCTGTAATAGTTTTAGTAAATTGGCGCTTCTTTCATCTAAAAACATTCTCAATCCCTCTCCCTGCTTCTACGATATCTCACTTCTTATTAAAAATGTAGCGTTTCTAAGTCCGAATGTTGTCATAGGTACTGCACAATAATATACTCTTTAAACATTTGTGCACAATACGGCAGGTAATCAACTTTTCAATACAGACTATATTTTAGAGGAGGATATTATGTACTCATACATATTGGAATGAACGATACAGAACTTTTGTTTTTTAGTTTGGAGGCGAAGTGAGGTCATGAGGCAAAGGATTCGGGGGTGAAGCTGAGTGACTCGAGTGGACAAATTGTCCTAATACTAAAAAAACTGTAGGCAGACTCGATTTTCATCGGGTTTGCCTACAGTTTGAGAGGGAACAAAAAGTACCTCTTTTATTCAACTAAAGTACCATTTGTATAAGAGTTATATCTGCTTGCTGAAGTCGCGCTGAGCTCCCCTATAGCTTCCGATGATATTTTGATAACCAGGAAGCTGGCTGGAAAGTAAAGCACCAAAACCTTCGACATCGTTGCGCCAATCACGTTGTAATTCGCATGCTACGCTAAACCAGTTCATAAGCTGCACACCGCCATGGGCCATACGCGCTAAAGCCGCATCAGCTACCTGTTTGCTTACTGTTCCAGAAGCATCAGTGACAGCGAATACTTCATAACCAGCGTTCAAAGCGGAAAGTGCCGGGAAAGCAACGCAGACATCTGTAACTACGCCCGCAATGATAAGTTGTTTTTTTCCAGTTTCTTCGATTGCTTTAACAAAATCTTCATTATCCCATGCGTTAATTTGTCCAGGCCGAGCTATTTTTGGTGCGTGAGGAAAGAGTTCTTCCAATTCCTGCATGAGCGGTCCGTTTGGTCCGTTTTCAAAGCTTGTCGTTAAAATGACTGGTAAATCAAAAAACTTAGCGGTGTTGGCAAGAGCCATAACATTGTTCTTGAATTCATCAACACCATAATCACGCACTAGCCCGGAAATAAGACCGGTTTGATGATCCACCAGAAGAACGGCAGCATCATCTTTGGAAAGACGGGAATAGAGATCAGACATTTTTAAAGTCCTCCTTTTATTAAAAGCTATCGAAGAAAGTTCATATGTAGGGAAATCCCCCCAACCCCTTCGTTGGTTCCAATCAGTTTATAACTTAACTGACTGTTGCTATTAGTTTATCTATAAACTCATAGCCTGTCAATCATATATAGATTAAGAATCATTGATTATTAATCTATAATTGGAGTGTGATCGATCCAATGAATGAATTGTTGTAAATAACGCTCAAGATAACGTTTTGTTTGTTCGTCAGTAAGCACTTTCCGATCAGAATCAATCTTTTTATGTACTTGCGAAATCAGCATTTTTTGAAATGGAAGAACATGAACTTGCATGGCTTCTAGTACTTGCCTGATTTGCATTTGAGCAAATGCAGTACCCATTCCACCAGGAGTAGCTCCAATCAGGCCAACTGGTTTTTTGGTAAGAACGGCGGACTCCCGAGGTCTTGATGCCCAGTCCAATGCATTTTTTAATACGCCTGGTATTCCAGAGTTGTACTCTGGACTTACGATAATGATACCGTCAACGTCCTGAATGGCGGATTTAAATGATGTCACTGTTTCTGGAACCCCACTTATTTCTAAGTCTTCGTTAAACAACGGAAGATCATTAATTTCGATCCAGCAAAATTGATACGAATCAGCCATATCTGTCAATGATTGAGCAATGATTCGATTATAAGAATTTTCCCGTAAACTGCCGCAAATAAGGCCGATGGTTCTGGTCATCTACTTCCCTCCCTGTTTGAAATCATCTCCTATAGTGCCATAATATACCAAAACTAAAAAAGTGACGTTATTCCTAATTACACGCTTGTATTTACTAAATTTGGCTTAACTTAATATTGGGTTAAAAGAACTTCATATAATGAATCATGAATCCTAAATTGCTTAATCCAAAGTTATATTGGAACCTTCCATTTTCTGAATATTTCCAACATACTATAAACTATAAGGCGATTGGGGGGAGTGCAGAAATGGATGAAAAGAAAGTTACATGGTTAGAGCTCTTTTATGATTTGTTATTTGTGGCGGCCGTTGCGGGTGCTACTCATGTTTTACTGCATGTTGAAGATGGTTTTATCCATCCAGAGTATTTATTAAAGTTCGTATTGATTTTTATTCCTATCTGGTGGGCTTGGGTAGGGCAAACCATATTTATTAACCGGTTTGGAAAGGATGTATTTCATCAACGGCTATTTTTGATATTGCAAATGTTTTTTGTCCTAATCATGACATCAAGCTTATCTGCTGATTTTGATCCTTATTATCTTTCTTTTTTAATTGGTTATATTGGATTGAGAGCCGTGACCGCTATCCAATATCTTGTTGTTCAGCGGATAGAAGAGGGATTTCGAAAAAAGGCAGCACTCTTTTTGGGAAGGTATTTTTGGATTGGAATTTCCATTTCATTATTCTCCGTCCTTTTTGATTCTTGGCTTCGGTATGCTGTGTTGTATTTGGGCATCCTGATCGATATCATTGTCCCAATCCTTGGAAGAAAGTGCTTAGAAAAGGTTCCTACAAATACGGCCCACTTGTTAGAGCGCTTTGGTCTATTTACCATCATTCTCTTTGGGGAAGCTCTTGTCAGCACGCTTGCGGTCATTCAACCTAAACAAGGAAATTGGGATTCGATAGCCTTTTCTATCATTTCATTTGCCCTGATAATAGCTATGTGGTGGCAATATTTCGATAACATGGAGAAGAAAGTCGACAAGTCTGTACAATCTTCCGGCCAAATCATCATTTACGGTCATCTGTTTATTTTAATGTCTATAAGCATGATTGCCGCAGCCATCAGATTATTGTTTTTACATGAGGTCCATTATTCATTTATCCTCTATTTTGTTTTTGGTTCCGTATTTCTCTATTTCATTTCAACCACTTTTGTTTTCCACCAATATAGACATAAGCACCAACGGTTGCAAATATATCATTTAGGGTTATTTTTAGGGATTTTAGCAGTCTTTTTTATTTTTAATTTGTTTGTCGGTGTACCGAATATTGTGATAATAGCCGAATTAACACTGTTTTTTATTATCTTTGCTAAACTAACGACTACATAATAAAGGAATCAAAGAAACCAGTATCAAACGATTATACTGGTTTCTTTGTATCGAAGTTGGAAGTTTTTGCATTTGACACCTAATTAGTTTATTCATAAACTGATTGGGACAAAGAAAGTATGAGGTGACATTCATGAAGGAAAACACAACGAATCCCTCCACATCTAATAATGACGAACGACTAGGTTTAATGTTATGGTTCCGAATAACACGTATATATAACCAGAGTATCCGGGAATCCAATCAACATTTAAAGAAATGGAATCTATCGGCAGCCCAATTCGATATCTTGGTTCAAGTGGGTTCCCATGAACGATTGTCTCAGCAAGAACTGGCAAACAAGCTTTTTGTGACGAAAGGCAATATCACTCAACTATTAAGGAAAATGGAAGAAATGGGATTGATTAAACGGGAGCAGGAATGGAAAACAAAATACCTTTCATTGACTGAGGAAGGAAAAGAGTTTTTTCATGAGGTCGTTCCTAAACAAGAGCATTTTCAGGCATCACAGTTTGCCAACTTGAATGAGACGGAAAAACAGCAGCTTTTAGATTTACTTAGTAAAGTTCAAAAATAATAAAAACAGATCACCCGTTTGAATGGTGATCTGTTTTTCTATCTTTGTTACTTCGGTTTTTTCATGAACAATGAAAGCACCACATTCACGATGGCGAAAATCATACTAATTTTAAATACAAGTGATGAACCTGAGGCAGCAGCTGCCGGTAAATCATTTGCCACATCAGTCAAGTAGCCATTTTGCTTCGCAGAGAATAGCGAAACCATAACCGCTATCCCGATTGCCCCTGATACTTGTTGAGATGTTTGGGTAATCGCAATGCCATCCGGATAGAATTGTTTTGGCAATGCATTCAATGTATTCGTTTGTACTGAAGCGAGTACCATGCCAATACCAAGCATCATCACGATATGCGTAACAACCATGATCCATAATGCTGTGTCTGTTCCATACATTGCATATAGCCCGTAGCCAATCACAACCAAAATCGTTCCTGGTGTAATTACGGCACGAGGTCCATATTTATCGAAAAGCCTGCCGATTATCGGAGCAAAAACGCAGTTTAATAGACTGCCTGGGAGCATGATCAGCCCAGTGGCGAACGCAGATACCAATAGCGCCATTTGCATATACATTGGTAACACAACCAGCATCGATAACATGTTAAGGAACGTAATCACGTTCATCGCAAGACCTAGCACAAATAGCGGGTATTTGAATGCTTGTAAATTCAACATCGGGTTTTCCATCTTCGTTTGACGGATTGCAAAGAGAATCAGGGCGATCAATCCAACGATGATCGTGCCGATTACAGTCATACTCGTCCAACCATGATCTCCGCCTACACTTACACCGTATACAACTCCACCAAAGCCAATCGTCGATAACACCACTGACAAGATATCGATTGATACTTGCCGAGTTTCATTGACATTCGGAATATAGATATAGCCGAAGATAAGTGAGAATAACAAGAACGGAATCGTAAACCAAAATATCCAAGGCCATGATAGCGTATCTAAAATCATCCCTGCCAAAGTTGGACCGAATGCAGGACCCGCCAAGATGACTAAGCCCATCACACCCATTGCCCCGCCGCGTTTATTCGGTGGGAAAATCGTGAAAATGACATTTTGCGTCAATGGCAAAATGATCGCCAGTCCAGCTGCTTGAATGACCCGGGCCGTCAATAATACGCTAAAAACCGGTGCTACTGCAGCGATGACCGTTCCGATGATCGAAAAGAATAAAGACGCCATGAACATTTGGCGTGTTGTGAATTTTTGCATTAAAATTCCTGTTACCGGCACTAAAATACCAAGCGTTAAAAAGTAGCCTGTTGCAAGCCACTGTACAGTCGTCGCATCCACGCCAAAAATGTGGCTCAATTCACCTAAGGCGATGTTCAATGCGGTTTCACTAAAGAGCCCAACAAAGCCTGCTACCAAAAGAGCAGCCATTATGAACTGCACCCCAATTGTTAGACAACATCTAACAATTGGAGGTGCAGTTTTTTTGACTAAATATACGATAGACGAAAAATCAAATGCA